>JBGPYK010000351.1:0-3760 GCA_041493245.1 Methylomirabilia bacterium
GCGCAGCGCGCTGCCGTCGTCACGCGCGTTGCGCCGGCCAAGGCGGTGAGGGCCGAGCGGGGGCGCCGATGATCGTGGTCGACGCGGCCGCCCTCCTGGAGGTCCTTCTGAACACTCCCGCCGGCGGGCGCATCGCCGATCGGCTCTTCGCGGCGGGCGAGACGCTCCACGCGCCCCATCTCCTTGACCTCGAAGTGGCCCAGGTGCTGCGACGCTACACCCGAACCGGCGAGATGAGCCCGCAACGCGGGTTACAGGCGTTGGAGGATCTGGTCGATCTTCCGCTCGTCCGCTATCCTCACGAGCTGTTCCTGCCCCGGATCTGGGAGCTGCGCGACAACGTGACCGCGTACGACGCGGCCTACCTCGCGCTGGCTGAGGCTCTGGCGGCCCCTCTGGTGACCCGCGACGCCGCCCTCGCATCGACCACCGCCCACCGCGGCAGGGTCGAGGTCGTGTGACGCCCGCGGCCGATCCGGTCATGGCTGAACGGGAGCACACGGCCCCTTCGGACTAAGCCCCTCCCCCTTGCGGTCCCTTGCGGGGAGGGGTGGGGTGGGGGGCTCTCCACGACGCCTTCAGGATTCCCCATGACCTCGTTGTTCCAGAACCGCAGCACCTTGAAGCCGAGACGGTGCAAATGGGCATCGCGTGCTTCATCGGCGTGTCGGCCGGCTTCCCAGTTGTGTTGGCCTCCATCGACCTCGATCACGAGCCGGGCGGATACACACGCGAAGTCGACGATCACGTGGTCGATCGGAACCTGTCGACGAAAATGGAAGCCGTCCGTCTTCCGCCCCCGGAGACGTTTCCAGAGTTTTCTCTCGGCGTCGGTCTGGCCTACACGTAACTGACGAACGCGCTCGTTCGCCATCATCGACCTCGGAGCCCGCGGTTCAGCGATGCCTCCCATCCGGGCCCACACCCCACCCCGGCTCGCTTCGCTCGCCGACCCTCCCCGTCAAGGGGAGGGTAATCTCCGCCGCCCCGGGGACCCGCTCAAGCCCCCCGCCGGACCTTACCGATAAGTACTCTGTTTCCCAGGTACGACGACGAACTATCCGAGTTGACCGAAGTGACTTCGTGCTCATATTCTGCCCTGACATGATCGGGTGCGGCTATACGTCACCGTAATTGCGAATCGGAGGACTAAGTCGGAGCATCGCCGATGGCGCGGATGGACGATACTGGCGCCGCCCGTCTCGTGGTCCATGCCGACCGCCGGCTCGCGGAGCAGCTCCGCCGCTTGGGCGGTCAGCGGATGGTCTTCTTCGCCGGGCTTCCGGGAACGGGTAAGAGTCTTCTCGTCCACCAGCTCGCGCACCTCGCCGGCGACGCCGGCCGGAGGATCCACCTCCTCCAGTGGGACGTGGCGCGCCCGGTGTTCGAGGCGAGCCCGGCCGGCCGGCGCTATCCGCTGGCCGACGGCGTCACCCACGCGGTCATCCGGAAAGCGGCGGGGCTGTGGGTACGCCACGCGCTCGTCGGGTGGAACGCGCGCCATCCCGAACCTGAGCACCTGCTGATCGGCGAGACACCCTTCGTCGGCCACCGGTTCGTCGAGCTGGCTCGCCGCGCCGATGACCGCGCCGAGGCGCTGCTGGCCGCCCCGTCGTGCCGGTTCGTGGTCGCGGTGCCCTCGCGCGAGGTCCGGCGCTTCCTCGAGGCCGAGCGAACGCGCCGGGCCACGAGCCCGCTGCACCCGCGCGAGCGCGAGGACGCGCCGCCGCACGTGCTGCACGACCTCTGGCGCGATCTCGTGGAGGTTGCCGGGCGGCTCGGAATCACCGCGCCGGGAGCACCGGGCGCCGGATACGATCCCCTCGTGTACCGACAGGTCTACGAGAGGGTTCTTCGAGACCGGAACGTCGAGGTCGTCGCGCTCGACGTCATCCTGCCGACTGAGAAGCTCTCGGTCTACGACTTCGCGATCGCCCCGCTCGACCTGATTCCGACCGATGCCGAGGCGGAGGAGTTCATCCGCGAGGTCGAGCGCCGCTCCCCGGACCCGACGGTGCTCGAGCGCGAAATCGCCCGCTGGTGGGAGATGTGAGCGCAGGGCCCCGGCGTGGATGGCTATACCAGCTCGAACTCCATCAGCCCGACGTCGGCCCCGAACCATGCGCGCCGGAACGCCTCCACGTCCTCGAAGATCGATTGTGGGACTTGCTTGAAGGAGAGCTGCACCCGGCACGGCCGCACGTCGAAGGGATAGGGGTCGAAGGCGACCTGCCGAGGACCGACCGGCTTCATCGTCATCCGCACGCCGTCGTCGTCGGCCCCGGCGTAGCTGACCGGCACGGGCTCGACGTGATCCTCGTACGGCTCCTGGCAGCAGAAGTACAGACCGAGGAGGTCCCACACCTGTAAGAGGCGGTAGTTCGTCCACACCCCCTTGGCGTCGAGCGTGGCCCGCTGCCGCTCCTGCCAGGCCTCGTTGTGAGCGACGAACGCCTGGACTTCAGGGCTCAGCGTCGTGAGGTTGTAGCGTCCGGCGGGGTGCTTGATCATCCCGTACCGCTTCTGCCACAGGCCCGTCCGGTGCATGCTGATGATGAGTCCGGAGTACGGGTCGATGTCGGCCATCCAGTCGAGAGCCCACTGGTAGGAGCCGAGCTGCTGCGCGGTCATCGGCACCTGGAGAAACGGATAGGGCTCACCGGTCTCGGGACGGATGAGCGGACTCGTCTCGTACCGGAGCCAGCCGTAGTCGTGAAACGTCGCCGCGCGCACGACGGCGTCGTACGGCTTCGGCGGCTCGAAATCCCGGCTGCCCCAGTGGGCCGCCAGCTGCCCGACGAAGCGCGAGTGATCGGTCTGGCCGATGAGAGTGAGCGCGCCGCTGGGATCTTTCCGGATGATCATGACCCACCTCGTTTCTCGACTCTCGACTCGAAGTAGCACCGATTCTACCCGAGCCGACGTCCTGCGTGCTGACGTCCTGCGTGCTTGACTCCCCCCCGGGGCCGCCCTACCATCGGCCAACCTTGCGGACCTTCACCTGATTGACTCGCTCACAACGCGGTGAGGAGGCGAACAACATGAGCCCTCGTCGGGACTCGGGGATCCTGCCATCACGTCGTCGGATCGTCTTACTGCTCGTCGCCGCCGTGCTGACCCTGGGATTGGCCCGGGAAGGCGCCGGCCAGGTCACCCCAGCGGGAGAGGTGGTCATCGCCTGGCACGTCACCATCGCTCCGAGCTGGTTCGACCCGTCCACCGCCCCGCCCCAGATCACCCCCTTCGGGATGCTCTATGCCCTCCACGACGCCCTGGTCCGCCCGCTGCCGGGGCAGAAGGTGGGCAACAGCCTGGCGGAGTCGTGGACGGAGAGCCCGGATGGGCGAGTCTACGAGTTCAAGCTGCGCCGCGGGCTCAAGTTTCACAACGGCGACCCCGTCACCGCCGAGGACGTGAAGTTCAGCTTCGAGCGCTACAAAGGGGCGGGGGCGAAGGAATTGTCCACGCGCGTCCGGCAGGTGGAGATCCTCGATCCCCTGACGGTGCGCTTCCATCTGAAAGAGCCCTGGCCGGACTTCATGACCTTCTACGGGACCACGGCCTCGGCGGCCGGGCTCGTCGTTCCCAAGAAATACCTCACCCAGGTCGGGGACGACGGCTTCAGGAAGCATCCGATCGGCGCCGGCCCGTACAAGTTCGTGAGCCACAAGCCCGGCATCGAGGTGGTATTGGAAGCCTACACGGGGTACTGGCGGAAGGTGCCCCATATCAAGCGGATCGTCATGAAGAGCGTCCCCGA
>JBGPYK010000205.1:0-5148 GCA_041493245.1 Methylomirabilia bacterium
CGGGTGGCCCGGTGACGCCGGCGGTGCTCGAGCGTTTCGGACTGACGCCGTCCCGGCTGCGCTGGCGGGTCGAGGTGGCGAATCTCAAGCCGTACTTCATGACGCGCGACTGGCAGACGCGCATCCACGCGACCGTCGAGCGGCACGGCGACGACGTGCAGCCGCGCACGCTCGAGGCGACGTCGCCCTCCAGCGCGAACAATCCGCTCATCCCCCTCGGCCGTCACATCCCACTCGGCGTCGTGCGTCTCACGCGACCGAACGACGCGTTCCCGGAATTTCGGCTTCGCTTCATCCCCGGCAAGGGCAAGTTCTACGGACCGCCGAACATCTCCGAACGGTGGAAGGAGGTGCGGCTGCCCCCCGAGGATCTGTTCCTCAACGCGGACTCGTCGTGGTGCTCGTGGAAGCCCTCGAGCGACGACCCGCGCGGCGTGCCCGGTGGGCAGTACGCGCAGGATCAGGACACGGGGGTCAGCTACGGGTTCGTCGACGACGTGTGCGACGGCATCATCAGTTGCTGGATCGATGGCGTCGGCGTCTCGCCGGCCTACGCGCGGATCACGGTGGGCCCACCGGATTACGCGCCCGACCGCCGTCACCTGACCTCACTCGCCGACGGTCTCAAAGACCGGGTCGACCGCGAGGACATCTTCCAGCCCGAGTACGTCGGAGATCTCGAGCTGACCAGCCGCGAGATTCGGGATTTGATGGAGCGCGTCTTCGAGACGATGGGGCTGATGAACGTCGACGTGTTCAACAACCGGGTCGACGTCCAGGAAAATCCAGCGACGGCCATCACCAAGGGCATCCCGTACAAGGAGAGCGACCACTACGCGTTCGTGCCCCCCGTGCCGACGGACGACGACCCATTGCCGCTCACCGAGATCGGCCGGCGCTACCACCGCCGCTTCGTCTCGTCCGAAGTGTTCGAGGACTTCATCAGGAAACGGCCCGACCTGATCGAGCAATGGATCCGCCCGCCGCTGAGCCCCGAGCTCTTCTTCACGCGGAAGATGCCGGCGGTGATGCGTGGCGCCTCCGGAGACCCGTTGCACCTGACGCGACGGCAGTACGACCTGCTCGTCCTCTGGGCCAAAAAGCTGCGCGAGCGGGTGGACGATCCCTCATGAGCGCGACCGTCAGGCCATCGGCGGCCGCCGATCTCCGGCTGTTCCATACGAGCCAGGGTGCGCACGTCTTCGTCGCCGACGGCAGTCGCATCTACGACCTCGACCACGCCACGGCGCAGGCGATCGACCTTTGGCTCCACGGCACGAGCGTGCGAGACGCGATCGGGCTCGACGCGTTCGAGCGCGTCGTCGACCCGAGCGCGCGGCGATGGATCGACGGCAGGCCGGCCCGGCCCCCGGCCCTCCGCTCGCTGTCACTCAATGTCGCCCAGTCCTGCAACATGACATGCCACTACTGCTACGCGGACGCGGGGCGCTTCGGCGGGCGCCCGCGCATGATGGAGCCCGCTGTGGGCGAGGCGGCGGTCGATGGCCTCATCCGAGAGTCGGAGCCGGGCGCGGACCTCCTGCTCGGCTTCATGGGTGGGGAGCCGCTGCTGAATCGCGCGCTCGTCCATCACGCGGCGCGCTACGGCGCCGAGGCCGCCGCCCGGGCCGGACGGCGTATGCGTTTTTCGATCACCACGAACGCCACGCTCATGACGCCGGAGGATGCACGGCTCTTTGCCGCGCTCCCGTTCACCGTGCAGGTCAGCATCGACGGCCAACGCGCGGCGAACGACGCGGCCCGCCCCATGGCCAACGGTGCCGGCAGCTACGACCGCATCATGGACGCGCTGCGGTTGATGGAGGCCATCGGGCGTCCCCGTCACCTCGCGGCGCGCGTGACGGTCACCCCGCTCACCGGCGAACTCCCCGGCATCCTCGATCACCTGGTCCGACTCGGCTTCGACGAGGTCGGCTTCGCCGCCGTTCTCGTGTCACCGTCGCCGCGCCATGCGTTCGCGCCCGCCGATTTCCCCCGCTTTCTCGACGGGATGATCGCGTGCGGACGGCGCGCCCTGGCCGAGCTGTCCGCCGGCCGGCCGTACTCCTTCGGCAATTTCGAGACCGCGATGCGCGAGATCCACCGCGGCACGCACCGCCCGTATCCGTGCGGCGCCGGCGCCGCGTACCTGAGCGCCAACGCCGAGGGCCACCTCTACGCGTGCCATCGCCTGATCGACGATCCTCGCTTCGCGATGGGCGACGTCCGGCGCGGCTCCGACGTCGCCGCGCGGACCGCGCACCTGACCGAGAGTCACGTCGATCGCATGGAGCCGTGCCGCGGGTGCTGGGCGCGGTACCTCTGCGGTGGCGGCTGCTATCACGAGGTGAGCCGCCGCGGTCGAGTCGGCTGCGACTACATCCGCGGCTGGCTCGACTTCTGTCTGCGCGCCTACGTCGAGCTCATGGCGGTGCGTCCCGAGTACTTCGCGGCGGCGGCCGGCGAGACGCACGAACCGATCAGCAGCCCGACCACGGTCTCGAGCTGACCACACGGGGGCGCATGATGGCTGACGAGCGACTCGAAGATCCGACCCGCCTCAAGATCTTCCCGCGCAACCTCACGGCGCGCGCCGACTACATCGTGCGGGGCAATCCGACGAACAGCCGCCCGGAAAGCGGCGTCGACAACTGCTACCCTGGGCTCGAGTTCGACCAGCGCAACCTCGACCAGAACTTCTTCACCGGACTACACTTCGAGTTTCAGCGGGCGGATGGCGCCATCCTCGCCGGCATGCGGCTCACCGACGAGCAACGCGCCGGCGGACTAGGGCAGCCCGACGTGACGCCCGCGCGGCCGCTGTACCTGTGGTTCCTCTACGGGCGGACCATGGTGGAGGACCCTGAGCCGACCCTCTTCAGCTTCGCCGGGCAGTCGGGGATGGAAGTGTGGCGCCGCGTCCACGACTTGCTTCCGGGCCGCCTCGTCATCATGCTCGGTCCCGGGCCCGGGTTCAGCATGACGTTCGATCCGACCCTGGCGCTCACCACGTTGAAGCACGCGTACCAGGCGACCACACCTGCCGACCGCTACGCCGTCGTCCGGTCCGGAGCCGATGGGTCGCTCGAGTACGCCGTGCTTTCGCAGGACCGGGCGCCTTACCTCGACGAGGAGGGCGTGATCGACGTGAACGCTTACGCCCCGGGGGAGTTGACCAAGACGATGTGCGCGCCGTGGATGTACGACTTCCGCGACTGCTACTGCTTCTACTGGGCGTCGAACAAGCCGGACATCGTCGACAGCGCGGACGGCAAGTACCACGACCTGAACTTCATCCGACGCGACCGATCGTATCCGCCTCCGCACGACGTCATCACGTGGGAGGGCCGCCGGCACACCGAGCTCACGTACGCCGATATGGTTCAAGGCTGGTGGCACGAGCTGCCGGTCGTGCTGAACGATCGAGAGACGATCACGCCGCTCGCGCCGCGGCCCGAGCCGCCGTATGAGCCGCTGACGCGCAGTGAGGTGATCGCCGAGCTGACCTATCTCGCCACCGTCGAGCACGCGCTGGCGGTCGAGTATCTCTTCGCTCGGTATTCCGTCGACGCCGCGTCCACGGAGCCGCCGCCAAGCGCCGAGGACGCCGTTCGCCGCATTTGGTTCGCCGCCGACCAGGTCTTCCAGATCGCCATCGACGAGATGCGCCACTTCCTCTGGGCCAACGACGTGCTGAACCTCCTCGGCGCCCCCCCGGCGACGGGCCGTGCCGCGCGCATCGCCGAGCCGCCCGGACGTACGCCGGGCCGGAAAGTCTTCCGAAACCTCGCGACGCCGAAGCAGTACCTCGACCGGCCGTTCGAGCTGGCGCCGCTGACGAAAGCGACGCTCGAGTGGTTCATCAGCGTCGAAGCGCCGAGTCGGGTGATCAACGAAGGGCTCGACGGGATGTACGTCGAGCTCCTGCGGAGCATCGGCGACCAGCCCCGCATCTTTTCCGAGGGCGAGCGGATCCTGCCCATGATCAAGCTGATCGTCGACGAGGGCGAGGGGCACTGGACGCGCTTCGTCGGCGTGCGGGACGCCCTGCACGGTATCGAGCCTGAGCGGTACTTGCGCCGCCTGGACGGGAAGCCCACACCGCGCCAGGAGCGCTACCTGCACCTGTGCGACCAGTACTACCGGTCGATCCTGGAGGCCATCGCCATCAGCTTCTCGATGGGCGAGCACGCCGGGCGCGACCTCGTGCAGGCCGCGATCCGCTCGATGTACAACCTCGACGACATCGCGCAGACGCTCGCCCGACAAGGCGTGGCGCCGCGCTTCGATCTTCCCGCCGCAGCGCCGCCCCGACTCGTCTCGCGCGCGGAAGCCGGCGCCACCCTGCAGCGTCGCGAGACCGCGATCCGCGAGGCCCTCTCCGCGATCCAGGCGGACCCGATCGAGTCGCCGCGGGCTGAGCGGCATCGCCAGATCGTCGTCGCCCAGTTCGAGCAGATGCGCAACCTCGTCAACCGAGCGGCGTTCAGCGAGTGAAGCGCGCGTGCGTCGCAGGCGCCGGCATCGCCGCGCTGTGCGCGGCGCGCGCGCTCCTCGCCAACGACTGGACCGTCCGCCTCAGCGGGCGCCGCCCGTCGCGCTCTCCGACGCTCGTGCTCAACGGGGTGACGATCGATCTCGTGCGCCGCCTATTCGGCGACGGGCCTCTCGTCGGAGCGCACTGGCTGGCGGGGCGCGTGGTGCGCTGGGAGTCCGGCGCGCCAGCCGCCGACGTCGGTGAGCCGGCCGCGGTGCTCGAAGAGTCGCGGCTGTGCGGCGGCCTGCTCGCCGCCCTGCGCGCTTCCCCCGCCGAGCGGCTCGTGATCGATGATGAGACGCCGGAGGACGCCGACGGGACCTGGCTGCTGCGCGCGGGGGGCAGACAGGCGCCCGGCCCGGCTCGGCGACACCGGTTCGGTAACCGCGCGATGATCGTGACACGCGGTGCGCTTCGCGGCGATCCGACCATCGCGCACATCGAGACGACGCCTGCGGGTTGGCTGTTCTTGGCGCCGACCAGCGGCGGAGGAGCGATGCTCCAGGCGATGGTGGCGCGACTCTGGCCGCGGCCGACCGATCAGGTTGCCGCGATGCTGGCAAGTGCGCCGGACATCGACGCACGATTCGACGGAACCCTGACGGACGTCA
>JBGPYK010000481.1:0-2898 GCA_041493245.1 Methylomirabilia bacterium
CCAGCTCCGACATCAACCGCGATTCTCCATAGTACGAGACGCAGAGCTCGTTCCGCGCCCGGGTCATGGCGATGTACAGAAGTCGGCGCGCCTGCTCCTCGTCTCCGTGCAGCGTCGCCCGGTGAGCGCCGATCGTGATCACGCACGCCGCATCGAGGCCCTTCGCGCTGTGAATAGTCGAGAGTCGGACGGCGCCCGTGCCGCCTCTCCCCCTCAGATCTCTCGCGGGGACTCCGGCATCCGCCAGCCAGACCGCCAGATCTTCGACGTCCGCCCAGGTTGGTCCGAGCACGAGGATCTCGTCCGGCGACACCCCACGACCAAGGCGCGCACGCACCCATTCGACCGCGTGGCGGCAGCTCATTTCCGCCGAGTCGCACCGCTTCACCTCAGGCACCGAGCCGTCTCTAAGCGCCTGATCGGGAACGATGTAATCATCCGGCACGTCGGCACCATACTTGGCGTCGATTTCTCGAATCATGCCATACGCCATCTCGATGATCGGCCGCGTGTTTCGATAGTTGACGGACAGCCTCCTCGTTCGCCCCACGATCTGAATCCCGATCGTGCGCCACGCGACCTTACGCCTATAGATGCTCTGTGAAACGTCGAGGGCGATGAACAGACTGTTCGTCGACGGATCGAGGGCGCGGAGAAGGATTCGGTACCAATCGTCGGTGAAATCCTGACCTTCGTCGACGAGAACGGCCTGGTACCCGCCGGCGGAAAGCGACCCCTTGTCATAGGCTTCGAGCAGCAACTTCGGGACGACGAGTTCCCAGTACTCCGCGCGACCGGTACCCGTCGGCGGCGAGGGGATCGCCACACCAGCTCGTTCGAGCTCGCGCCAGCACCAGCGATGGAAGTGGAGAACGTCCATCCGATCGTCAGCGCCAAGGGTCTCAAAAAGATGGTCGGCGAGTACGCGATTGAAGCAGACGACGAGGATCCGCCAGTCGGGATGCTCCTCGCGCAGATGGCGGGCTCGGCAGATCAATATCATCGTCTTGCCACTTCCGGAGACTCCGCGGAGCAGTCGATGGTCAGGGCCGGCCGGCCGCGCGATTCGCTCCTGCTCGCGGCCCATGACGTGCTCGATCTCCTCGTCAGTCGGGAGCCACCTGATCCGGATCTCGGGATGGAGAACGCCGCGGATCTCATCGAGATGGATCGGGGCGAGGGGCTCCAACGTTGCTGGCCACCGCGGGAGCAGCATCCGCAGCGCTGGCGCGAGCCGATCGGCGGCGAGGTCCTCGGCGGTCAGCACCAAGCCAGGCCCAAGCGCGTCTTCAAGACAGGAGCCGAGCGGTGAGGGTCGTCGCACGTCCTCGCGCCGCAGAAGTGGGAACACCGCCCCATAGCCCCAGGCGAATCGCAGATACTCGCCATCTCGCAAGAGGGGCCGGCGCTTCAGGAGATCCACCGCGCGGAGGACGTAGTCCCGTGCTTGCTCGACGGGATTCTTCGTGATCTCTTCGCCTCCAGGGACGCGAAGCACGACCCCATCGCCCGTCGTAGCGGCGATCGTCTCCAATCGCCAGTCCTTGACTTCCAGCACCACGAGTCCGAGATTCGGCCCGACGATGATGAAGTCAGGATGCCGCTGGCTGACCGCGGTGTCGTAGTAGACGAGATAGTCCTCAGGCAGATGATCACGCAACGCGTCGAATACCTTTTGCTCACCGCGAGTCACCCTGGCGCGCGCGGCAAGACTCTCAGGGATGGTGAAGGCCATTGCTTAGCCGATCAAACGGTCGGTCTGGCGCCGCTCGCGCTTGGTCGGCCGGCCCGCGCCGGGCGCCCGGTAGGGAGGCGGCGCCAAACGGGTCCGCGGCGGCTCCGGCGGCGTGAGGTCCTCGTAGAGCGCGCGCGCCGTCGTGGCCGGGCCGCGCCGGTCGTCGAGCGCAACGACCTTGACAATACGTTTGCGCCCCTGGGGCAGCGTGATCTTCAGGAGGTCGCCCGCGCGCACGGCCTTGGCGGGCTTGGCCGCCTCGTCGTTGACGTCGACCTTGCCGCCCGCGCACGCGTCGGCGGCGAGGCTCCGCGTCTTGAAAAATCGGCCCGCCCACAGCCACTTGTCGATCCGCAAGGAAGTCGCCGTCGCATCCATCGGTAACGGTATGATAGGCCACCCGTCGGGCAGACGAAACTCGAGCTGGAGGAAGCGACCGATGCGAACACCGCGCGTCTGGCTCATGATCGCCGCTGGCCTCGCCGTCGTTTCCTTCCACGCCGGACCCGGTTCCCTCCCGGCCGACGCGCAGACCCCCGCGGCGTTGACCGGACAGGTGACCTCCACCGAGGAAGGTCCCATGGAAGGGGTGCTGGTCAAGGCGAAGAGGGCCGGCTCCACGGTCACGATCACCGTGGTCAGCGATCAGCAAGGCCGTTACCGCTTCCCGTCGACGAAGCTCGAGCCCGGGCAATATGCGCTCAGTGTCCGGGCGGTGGGCTACGAGCTGGACGCTCCGGGAGCGGCGGAGATCGCCGCGCAGAAGACGACCACCGCCGATCTGAAGCTCCGCAAGGCCAAGGACCTCGCCGCCCAGCTCACGAACGCGGAATGGATCATGAGCGCCCCCGGCACCCAGCCACAGAAACTGGCGCTGCTGGGCTGTGTGGGCTGCCACACCCTGGAGCGCGTCGTCCGGTCCGGGCACGATGCGGCCGTCTTCGTGCCGGTCATCCAGCGGATGTCGCGCTACGCGAATCAGAGCACGCCGCTGCATCCGCAGCTCCGTCTCGCCGAGCGGCTGCTCGAGCAGCGCGGCGAGGAGCGGCAGCGGGCCCAGCAGCAGCAGGCCGAGTTCCTGAGCACCATCAATCTCAGCTCGGCGCAGCCGTGGAAGTATGCGCTCACGACCCTCCCCCGCCCCCAGGGTAGAGCGACGCAGG
>JBGPYK010000492.1:0-2842 GCA_041493245.1 Methylomirabilia bacterium
CAGGCGTCCCGCGCGGGCGTCGCTCTTCACCGCGAACCACGAGGCGAGTGACAGCCCGAGGCCGGCGCCCACGAGTTTCTTGATGGCCTCGGTGTTTCCCAGCTCCATCGCCTGGGCGGGCGAGATGCCCGCCCGGTGGAACCACTCGTCGACCACGCGGCGTTGCGTGCTGCCGTGCTCGAAGAGGATGAGCGGCTCGCGAGCCAGCTCGGCCGCGGTGATGCGGCGCCGCCGCCGCCACGCGGCCTGGGGCGGCGCGATGGCCACCAGCTCGTCGCGGTAGAAGGGCAGGACGGTCAGCTCGCGGTCGGGCACGGGCAGGCTCAAGATCCCGATGTCGAGCGTGTTGGCGACGACGGCGCGGGCGATCTCCGGCGCGTTGCCCGTGACCACGATCAGCTCGACGTCGGGATGGCGCGTGCGGATGCGCCGGAGGACCGGCGGCAACAGATAGATGCTGATCGACGCGCTGGTCCCGATCCGCACGCGGCCGGCCACGATACCGCGCAGGCGCTGGACCATCGCCACGCCCGTCTCCAGCTCGCTGAACGCGCGGACGGCGTGGGCCAGCAGGACCTCGCCCGCGCGGGTGGGGAAGGCGCGCTTGCCCACGCGCTCGAGGAGCGGCAGCCCGAGCCGTTGCTCGAGCTGCCGCACCTGCATGCTGACGGCGGGCTGGGTCAGGTTCAGCTCGGCCGCCGCGCGCGAGAAGCTGCCGTGACGGGCCACCGCTTGGAGCGTGTGGAGGTGGGTGAGCTGGAGGTCCATGAGCCGAAACTGTAGCTGATGGTCTGCATAAGAACAATTGATTTCCCTGATAGCGCCAGACTCGCGATGATGGCGCATGGAGATGAACGACTACGTGCTCGAGATCCTGGCCCGGCAGCGACTCGAGGAGGCGCGCGCCTTCGCGGCCCGGCGCGCCCTCGTGGCCCGGCTTCCCGCGCGGCGGTCGTCGGTGCGCGCGCGGCTCGGCGCCGCCCTCATCGCCCTCGGCGAACGGATCATGGGGCCGGCGGCGGCGGGCGGCTCGCGCGCGACGCGCGGCGCCACCCATGCCTGACGCGCCCGTGATCGAGCGTGGGCGGGCCACGCTCCGGCGCGCGGCGGCGGCCGACAACGACCAGATCGCCGCGATCTGGAACCGCGAGGTCGCGGCGACGAGCGCGACCACCGACACCGAGCCGCGTACGCCGGCTGCCCAGCGCCGGTGGCTCGCGCGTCACGGGGACGCGCATCCCGTCGTCGTCGCGGTCGACGGTGACGAGGTGCTCGCGTACGGGAGCCTCTCGCCCTATCGCGGCACGCCCGCGTTCCGCGCGACGGTCGAGGACTCCGTCTACGTCAAGGCCGGCGCGCGCGGGGTGGGGCTTGGCCGCCTCGTGCTGGGCGAGCTGCTCCATCTCGCCGGGGAGCGCGGGTACCACTCGGTCATGGCCCGCATCACCGCCGACAACGAGGCCTCGCGCCGTCTGCACGCGAGACTCGACTTTCGGCTCGTCGGCATCGAGTGCGAGACCGCCTTCAAGCTGGGGCGCTGGCACGACGTCGCGCTCATGCAGAGGATGCTTTGACGTGATCGCCGGCGGGGGACAAGCCCCCGCCCTACGTCTGTTCCGATCGGGGTACAATCGAGACGCAGCCGGTGCCCTATGCCGAGGACACGTCTCGAGCCCCGCTTCCATGTCGACTACCTGTCGATCCTCGACAGCGACGGCAACCTAGACACGGCGCTCGAGCCCGAGCTGTCCGCGGAGGACCTGAAGCGGCTCTACCGCGCGATGGTCCTTGGGCGGCGCCTCGACGAGCGCATGGTGCGGCTGCAACGGCAGGGGCGCATCGGCACGTTTGCGCCCATCAAGGGGCAGGAAGCCTCCCAGCTCGGCACGGTCTTGTGCCTGCGGCCGACGGACTGGATGGTCCCGTCGTTCCGCGAAACGGCGGCGATGATCTGGCGCGGGTGGCCGATCGAGAAGCTCCTGCTCTTCTTCGCCGGTTACCTGGAAGGCGGGCAGGCGGCGCCGGACCAGCATGACCTGCCCATCACGATCCCCGTCGCCACGCAGATCCCTCACGCCGTCGGGCTCGCCTACGCCGCCCAGTATCGCGGCGACGACGCCGTGGTCATGACGTACTTCGGCGACGGCGCGACCTCCGAGGGCGACTTCCACGAGGCGCTGAACTTTGCCGGCGTGTGGCACGTGCCCGTGATCTTCGTGTGCCAGAACAACCAGTGGGCGATCTCCGTGCCCCGCAAGAAGCAGACGCACTCACGGACGATCGCGGAAAAGGCGCTCGCGTACGGCTTCCCCGGGATCCAGGTCGACGGCAACGACGTCCTTGCCGTCTACGTCGCCGGCCGCGAGGCCGTGGCGCGGGCGCGGACGGGGGACGGGCCGACGCTGATCGAGTGCGTGACCTACCGGCTGGGCATGCACACCACGGCCGACGATCCGACCAAGTACCGGTCGGCCGAGGAGGTCGCGGAGTGGGAGCGGAAGGACCCGCTCACCCGCTTCAGCGCGTATCTCCAGAAGAAGAACCTGCTCGAGGAGGGCCTGGAGGCGCAGGTCGACGCCGAGATCGCGGAGGCCGTCCAGCGCTTTGAGGCCTCGCCCCCCGCCGATCCGCTGACGATGTTCGACCACGTCTACGCCGAGTTGCCACCCGACCTCAAGGCCCAGCGCGAAGCCCTGGCCGCGCGGCTGCGCGACGGCGGCGGCAGCGACGTAGAAACGCGCCCACCATCGCCGCCCATGCGCGGCCAGCGCACGACCCGCCGCTAAGCGCCATGGCCCAGCTCAACATGGTGAAGGCGCTGAATTTGGCGCTCCGGCAGGAG
>JBGPYK010000484.1:0-2885 GCA_041493245.1 Methylomirabilia bacterium
CGCCCTCCTCGGCGAGAACGGCGCCGGCAAGAGCACGCTGGTGAAGTGCCTCGTGGGCTACCACCAGCCCGATGCCGGGCAGATCGTGGTGGGACGGCGCGAGCGGTCCATCCGCTCGCCCCACGACGCGCACGCGCTCGGGCTCGGCATGGTCTACCAGCACTTCACGCTGGTGCCGAGCATGACGGTGGCGGAGAACCTGGTCATGGCCCGCGACGACGTGCCCGCCGTGGTGCGTTGGCGGGAGGAGCGCGAGCGGCTCGCCGCCTTCATGGCCACCGTGCCCTTCCAGATCGCGCTCGATGCGCCCGTCTCGCGGCTGGCCGCGGGCGAGAAGCAGAAGGTCGAGATCCTGAAGCAGCTCTATCTGCGGCGGCGCTTCATGATTCTCGACGAGCCGACCTCCGTGCTCACCCCCGCCGAGGCCGACGAGGTGCTGGGCATGCTCAAGGCGATGACCCGCGCGCACACGGTCACCGTGCTGATGATCACCCACAAGTTCCGCGAGGTCATGGCCTTCGCGGATGCCGTGTCGGTGCTGCGTCGAGGCCGGCTGGCCGGCGAAGGACGGGTGGCGGACCTGGACCCCGGCAGGCTCGCCGAGCTGATGGTCGGCGCGCGTGAGATTCCGCAGGCCCACGCCGGGAAGATCGCCACGTCGGGAGCCGGGGCCGAGCCGCGCCTCCTCATCCGCGACCTGGTCGTCGAGGACGACAGCGGGCTGCCCGCGGTGGAGCGCTTCACCCTCGCCGTGCGGCCGGGAGAGATCGTGGGCGTCGCCGGTGTCTCCGGCAACGGCCAGCGCGAGCTGGTCGAGGCGCTCGTCGGCCAGCGCCCGATCGTCGCAGGCGAGATCCGGGTCGCCGGCGAGCCCTACCGCGCCACGCGCGGCGAGATCCGCGATCACGGCGTCTTCAGCCTGCCCGAAGAGGCGCTGCGGAACGCTTGCGTGCCCGGCATGAGCGTCGCGGAGAACATGGCGTTGCGGAACTTCGACCGGGCGCCGCTCGCCTCGGGCCCATGGCTCCGGCAGCGGGCGATGCGCGAGCAGGCCGAGCGCTGGATCAGCGAGTTCAAGGTCAAGACCCAGGGCGCGGGGGCGGCGATGACGACACTCTCCGGAGGCAACGTGCAGCGCGTGGTGCTGGCCCGCGAGCTGTCCGAGCAGGTGTCGGTGCTGATCGCGGCCAACCCGGTCGTCGGGCTCGACTTTGCCGCCGTGGCCGAGATCCACGATCGCCTCCTGGCCGCGCGGAATGCCGGCGCCGCCGTGCTGCTGGTGAGCGAGGATCTCGACGAGCTGCTCGAGCTGTCCGACCGGATCGTGGTCATCTGTGACGGCCGCATCGTGCACGAGACGCCCGCCGCGAGCGCGGAGGTCGCGGTCATCGGCCGTTGCATGGCCGGCCACCACGCCGCGGGCGCGCCCGTGTGAGGAGGCCACATGCCTGACGTCGCCGCCCAGCCCTACGTCTACACGTTCGCGCCCGCGACCACGGCGCTCGTTGTGATCGACATGCAGCGCGACTTCATCGAGCCCGGCGGCTTCGGCGAGGCCCTCGGCAACGACGTCAGCCGGCTGGCCGCCATCGTGCCCACCGTGCGCGAGCTGATCGGGTGGTGTCGCGCGCTCGGTATCCGCGTCATCCACACGCGCGAGGGACACCGCCCGGACCTCGCCGACTGCCCGCCGGCCAAGCGGCGGCGGGGCGACCCGAAGGTCCGCATCGGCGCGCCGGGCCCGATGGGTCGCATCCTGATCGACGGTGAGCCGGGCAACGACATCGTGCCGGCGCTGGCGCCCGCGACGGGAGAGGCGGTGATCGTCAAGCCCGGCAAGGGCGCGTTCTGGGCGACGTCGCTCGACGACCTCCTGCGCGGGCAGCGGATCACCCATCTGCTCGTCGCCGGGGTGACGACGGAGGTGTGCGTGCAAACCACGATGCGCGAGGCGAACGACCGCGGCTACGAATGCCTGCTGATTGAGGACGCGACCGAGAGCTACTTCCCCGCGTTCAAGCAGGCCACGCTCGAGATGGTGCGCGCCCAAGGCGGGATCGTGGGCTGGACCGCGCCATGGGCGGCCCTGCGCGCCTCGCTGTAGCCCGCTCCGGCCGTACCTTGCGCGGCGTGGGGCCGGTTCGTCATGGCCCTTCCAGCAAGGCGCTCCAGCGTCATCCGGGTGGTGACCTCACCCATCGAGCAGCTTCTCCATGATGATCGTGTCGACCCAGCGGCCATCGAGCTGGCCTTGTTCCTTGTAGACCCCGACGGTGCGGAAGCCGAGCTTGGTGTACAGCGCCATGCCGCCATCGTTGGTCGGGAAGGCGGAGAGCACGAGCTTGTGGTAGCCGTGCTCACAACCTAGCTCGATGAGGCGTTTGAGCATGACGCTGCCGACGCCCTTGCCGCGCCAGTCGCGCTCCACGTAGATCGAGAAGTCGGCGACGAAGCGATAGGCCTGACGCGCGTTGAACGCGTTGAGGCTGCCCCACCCGACGACGGTGCCGTCTGCCGTCTTCGCCACGATCACCGGATGGCGCTGGCCGCGAGCCGCGAGCCACTGACGGCGCTCCTCGGGAGTTCGTAGCTCGCTCTCCAGCGTGGCGACGCGGTCTTCGATACCCTCGTTGTAGATCTGGCAGATTGCCTCCGCATCGGCGGCAGTCGCTGGGCGGACGCGGAGCGCGCTCATGCCACCCACGAGCCGATGCAGCCGAAGGCGCCGGTCACGAGCGTGCTCATGGGGGGTGACGATAGCACAGCCGCGATGCGGCTATAATCGCGCCGTGTTCGAGCGCGAAAAGGAGATCCCTTGATGCCGATCGACACCCGTCCCCTCGTCGTCCTCACGAGCCCCCTGCACCCCGACGGTCAAGCCCTCC
>JBGPYK010000075.1:0-8660 GCA_041493245.1 Methylomirabilia bacterium
CGCGCGTGTTCCGCGAGCGGCTGTGGAAGCAAGATCTCCAATTCGTGTGGATCCGCTGGTTCATGGACTACCCCGACCCGCACAACGAGTACTTCGACACGTTCTACGGCAAGAAGACGACCGGCAAGCGCCAGGCCTGGGCCAACGCGGCCTTCGATCGCGAGCTGGAGGCCGGCCGCGACACGCGCGATGCCAAGCAGCGGCTCCAGCACTACGCCAAGGCCGAGGAGATCCTCCAGACCGACGTCGGCTACGTGCCAGTGGCGTGGGTCGTCCGCTACGGCGCCGCCAAGCCCTGGGTGCGCGGGATCGAGAAGAACAAGCAGGGCGAGCTGGTCGTGGAGGGCAACATCTACGTCGACATGCTCCCGCACCTGTACATGGTCGAGAAGGCCTGAGGGGCGGAACGCTACGCGGAGCCGTCTGATCGCTGCGCAGGACCACTACCGCGAGGCCTTGGCGCTGGCCCCCGAACTTGGCATGCGACCTTTCATCGCTCGCTGCCACCTCGGTCTCGGCAACCAGTACCGGCGCGCGAGCGACCACGAGCAGGCGCGAGAGCACCTCGCGACCGCGACGACGCTGTTCGGCAAGATGGACATAGCCTTGTGGCGGAAACAAGCGGAGGCGGGGATGAGGGCTCCCGCCTGGTCCTCGGGGCGATCATCCTGATCTGGTTCCCGCTGCCGGGCACGCACCTCGACCAGCTTCGCGACGAGGCGTCAGCCCTGCATGCTCAGAAGCGAACGCGACGGGAGCAACGTCATGGCACGGATTGATCTGCTCAACGTGGGCAAAACGCTCAAAGACCGGGAGAGAGCAGGTTCTGGATCGATCATTACTGCGGCCATGCAGGATGTGGTCTCGGCCCGGAGTGGTGGCGGTCGGGGATCGACCTTCTCCATCCAGAATCTGAATCTGATGATTCCTGATGGCGAGACCATGGTCGTCCTGGGTCCCAGCGGGTGCGGCAAAACCACGCTCCTGAAGATCATCGCCGGGCTGATCTCACCAGATTCAGGAGAAGTGCGATACGACGATGTGGATGTGAAGGATGTTCCCCCCGGCGAAAGGCGCATCGGCATGGTCTTTCAGAATTACGCACTCTATCCCCACTTAAACGCAAGAACGAACGTCTTGTCTTATTTCCATTTCAAGAAGAAGACACCGGAATTGGACGTGATGGCCAAAGCCAAATTTCAGAGAACCAGCGAGCTCATGGGAGTGGAGCTGGCGTATCTCCTGGATCGCAAGCCGACCACGCTGTCCGGTGGTGAGAAACAGAGAGTGCCCTTGCTCGCTGTATCACCAGAGATCCGGCACTCTTCTTGTTGGACGAGCCCTTCTCCAATCTGGATCAAGCGCTGAGGGAAAAATATCGCGTCAATTTGAAGATCCTGCTGAGGCAGTTCAGCATCACCACGGTGTACGTGACCCATGATCACTATGAGGCATTGATCCTGGCCGATCGGCTGGCCATTATGGATCGGGGGAGCGTTGAGCAAGTTGGAACATACCAGGAGATCTACAACCGACCCAAGAACGTGTTTGTGGCTGGCTTCTTGAACCGGCACATCGGTACTCTGCCCATCAACCTCATTGACGCAAGATACATGGCTTCGGGTCAGTGGCTGGGGAACGTGCGAGTGGGTGTGCGTCCTGAGGACCTGGAGGTGTCCAGAGAGGCAAGAGAAGACAGCATCAGGGGGATCATCGCCGGCAAACTGAGCCTCCCCATGATAAACGCCACGATCCTCAGCATCCACGTGGGGGAGCACGAGATCCACGCCCAAACCACCGGCGATGAGAACCTCCGGACCGGTGATCAGGCTTGGCTTACCTTCAAGCAGTATCACGTGTTTGACAAAGAGTCAGGCATGAGGCTGCGAAGCTATCCGGAGACACTCTGAGAGGAGCAACGCGAAGGAACTCTGGGTGTTCGGCGTCAGCGCCTCAGCCGCCCGCTACCGAGCGAGCCAGGTGTACATGAGGCGATACCCCAATCCGTAACCGTCGTGGTGCCGGAAACCCTTCACCGAGGGCTGGTGAGCGATGTACTGCGGCTGCCACGGGAGGTAAATATAGTACGCCTTGTCGGCGAGGTAGCGCTGGATGTCGTCGACGATCTCGCGGCGCCGCTTCGAGTCCATCTCCCGCCGCTGCGCGATCAGGCGCTTGTTCAGGTCGGCATCCGCGACGTGGCTCCGGTTGGTCGACAGCTCGGGGAAGTGCAGCCCGTAGAGCCAGTCGTCCACCTCGCTGAAGGGCGTGGACGGCGCGATGGCCATCTACGGCCCCGTCCCGATGACCGCCTCCGGACGGTTGAAATCGCCGAACTTCTGCTCCACCTCGCGCGGCAGGATGGCGGTGTAGGTCGAGTTGGCGAGGTGATTCAGAAACGGCGCGTAGGGCTCGTTGAGGACGATGCGTACGGTATAGCGGTCGACAGCGTCGATGGAGCGCACCGGCTCGAAGCGCGCGCGGAAAGCGGACTTCGCCATGAAGCGGTCCAGCAAGTACTCCGCGGCCCGCCCCTTCGACGGGTTTGGGCGGAAACCCGCCGAGAAAATCGAAGGAAATGAGCACGGAGCCGGCGCGCGCCGGGTCCGGACTAGTTTAGGGAAACCGGCGGTCGCTCCAAAAAGCCTTAGGTCTTCGTGACGTCCTTAGACCCGCATACCCTTCGCGGGGGGGGCGGCGACGACCGCCTCATTCAACGGTTTCAGCTCGCGGTGTTCCCCGATCCGCCCCCGCGGTGGCGCAACGTCGACCGGTGGCTGGCCGGACGCCGACGCCAGGACGCGCGCGTTCGCCATCTACCGGCAGCTCGCCACCCTCGACCTGGCCGCCCTCGACGCCGAGGAGCTCACCCCGGCGGAGCGCCCGTTCCTGCGCTTCGCTCCCGACGCTCAGGCGCGCTTCGACGCCTCCCTCGCCCTCATCGTCCATCTCATCGACGGGCTCGACCGCGGCACGCGCGGGCCCGTCTCGCGCGCGGTGGCCGAGCAGGCGGCGGCCTGGTGCACCTACCTCGAAGCGCATGCGCGCCGCCTCAATCCGACGGTTCGCCGGGCCCGAAACCACGAACCAAGCGGACAACGACCCAGCGAGGGGCCTGCGGCCTCTTCCGGCCCCCCTTGATACAGACAGGCTGGAAATCGACCGCCTGTTCGGGCTGGCTCGACGTCTCCGGCCCCGCCGCCGCGATCGACCGGGCCCGCCTCGTTAGTTCGGGACAATCAGGTCGCAGGCGGCGGCGCCGATGCCACCCTCGGCCACCGCGTCGCAGCTCACGCAGAACGGCTTGCTCTCGGTGCCGAGCGCGCTCATCGCGCCGACGAGCTTTGCACCGCTGCCGCCGTTGGAGACACGGACCGCCCGGTCCGCGCCGCCCTTGCTGCCGCCCGCCTGCGAGAAGCTGAACGAGGCGTCGGGCGCGAGCGGGAACTGGACGAAATCCCCGTCCTTATACGTGAGGCGGACGAAGCCGGCGCTGCCGGATGAATGGTTCGACACGGTGACGTGGTAGGTGAAGGTCTTGCCCGGCTTGAGGTTCTTGGCCCCGCAGATGGCACCCGACTCAACGTTGGCAGGGTTGGTGCCGTCGAAGAGTGCGAAGTCGCTCTTGCCGTCGTCGGCGGTGGCGGCCGTCCACGGTCCGCCCAGGAGGATGAATCCCACGACCAGAGACACGAGAATCATTGCTCGCTTCATGGTGCTGTCCTTTCGCGGTTGATGGTGGTTCGAAACGGATCTCCAGCTCCCGGACAGTCCCCATTCGGGAAGATGTTTCGGGGACGGAGGTCACATTACATTTCCGGGAACGTTCGGAACTGGATGAGGCCAGGTCAGGAATTCGATCATTGGGGCCTCCTTGATCCCCTCAAACCTGTAGATTGGGTCTATTCGGGTCCTGTTTCAGGCAAGGGGCGTGCCCGTCGCCTCGCTCACCAGGCTGGGCTTCAGCCAGATCCTTCTGGGGGTGACAATATGTTGATTGGATAGCACTTTTTCTCGACGTCCCAGTGAGTGCACTCACCCCACCCATGGACGCGTTGGCTAAGTGTACAAAGGGGGCATGTCAATGTGACACGCTGCAAACAAGAGCGTGCGGCTACGGCTACGAGGCAAGCAGGTCCTCAATCCGCACGGTAGTGCGGGAGTTCCCACGGGGCTTGTAAATGCTGTCCTCGACCACGTGCTGAGCGCCCGGAGTCCAGCGTGAGAACTAGGCGAAGACCCCAGAGGTTGGCCGTGTTCATCGCGAAGAAGCGGGCCGACCGGAAGAAGAATAGAACCAGCTCAGGCGTGTTGCCGTTCCTGGATGGCGAGCACTACGGCGTCAGCGTCTTCGGTGCGCGCCACGGGCTCACGCCCGAGCAGGCGCGGCTAGTCGACAAGCTCCTCAGTCGCGCGCGCGCCGAGCGGGGGCCGGTGAGGGGCTTCCGCTACGCGCTCCGCGTGGGCGGCATCATCTCCGCAGTGAAGCGCGGGCTCGTGGGCAATGCGGCGTGGGGGCGGTCCTTGCTCGCGGCACGCGGCGGGTGCGCCATGGCGCTCCACGGGCCCCACATCCTGAAGGCGATCTCGCCGGCTGGCGCTCGAACTTCGGCCATCGCGAGGGACCGGCGCAAGGCCCGGGAAGCCTTCGAGCAGGACTGCGCTCGGGGGGTGCGCACCTACGAGCGCGCCACCGAGTGGCCCACGCGCCGGCGGCCTCGGGCAAGCTGGTGGCTGAGCCGGACAGCCGCCGCGTGTAACGCCGCGGGATCACGGTTGACGACGAGTGGCATTTGGCTTGTAATGCGCCATGCGGGGCAGATCGACCCGGTAACCGCTCCGCGAGGAGGATCATGATGAGACGACTGTTGACGGTGGTGACAGGCCTCGCCACGCTCGCCGCATTCACGGCAATCAGCCAAGCGCAGATCACGTGTCCGGCCGAGATCGGTCAGGCTAAGGAGCTGCTGAGCCGCAAGGGCGGGCTGCGGGCCGAGGGGCACTCACAGCCGCCGAAATCGCTGGCCGGGTCGCGGCAGGAGACCCAGGCCCAGCCCGGCCAGGACGCTCAAGCGCCCCGCGGTCAGGACGCGCAGGCGCCCCAGTCCCTCGCCGGCGCGCAGTGGACGGGCAAGCTCGTCCGCGCCTCCCGGCTCGTGCACGAGGCCGAGGCGGCGTGCAAGGCCGGCGACTTGAAGATGGCGAAGTCGAAGGCCGAGGCGGCGCTCGTTGAACTGAAGTAGTCGCGACACGCCCCCGGCGGTCGACACGCCGGGGCCGTCGTCAGCGCTAAATTTAGGGCGAGCGCAAGGCAGCGATGGCCCAAGCTGCGGTCTTCACAGCCGTTTCCATCCGGCCCGCTCAAGGGCTCGACGTGAGCGACGGACACAGCGAGCACGTCGTCGTTCTCATCGGCGCGGACGACGAGGACGTCGCCCCCTTCGCGGTAGAGACCCATCCGCTCGGCCCCGAGGCGCCGGTCCTTCGGAAATACCGCGGGGATCTGCCCGTTCCAACGCACGACCCGGCCGGTGTCGGCCTCGACGACCTGCCATCCGTCCGCCCTGGAGTTGACGCGCCGGGACTCGACGCGACCGCCCTCCACGATCACACGCAACGCGATCCGATCCACCTCTTGCTTCAGCGCCACATCGACCTCCGGGGACAGCGGATGATTCACGAGATCCCAGTCCGCCTTCACACTCTGGCCGACCATGATCTCCACCCCCCGGTTCCGGATCTCTCGCCGCTCCGAGTAGAGCCGCCACACTTCGCCCGTCGGTGCCTCCCACGTCTCGAACCCACGGAACCGCCTCACGAATTCGGGATCAGAGAAGTTCAGCCAGAGGGAGCGGTACTGCGGATTGCTCAAAACGAAGTACCGCGCGCCTTTGATCAGCAGGAAGTCGGCCCGGTCTAACTCCCAGTCGTTCATCAACTCGCTGATGTCGCACCGCTTGCCGGCGCCGGGCGCCCGACCGACGTCGGCGCAGCGAATCCGCTCGATGCTCTGCCGATTGGCCTGCGCGAGCTTCGCGACGGGCAGAGCAATCTGAAACACGCCGACCGTCGCGACGACGACAATCATCGCGAGCAGCCCGCGAACACCAGAATCCGCCGCCTGACCGTTCTCCTCATCGAGCACCTCCAGCGACGCCCGGATGCCAGGAGGACGGCGCGCGTCTCCCGCGGCTCGGTGCGCCTCGGGCTAGAGTCTCTGAATCGCCCTCAAATCGGGACGCGGCGTCTACATGGCGTCTACATGAATCAACTGCCACTCTCGAAGATGTCTCGTAAGCACCATTCAACATTGGTGAGCCGTCCGGGACTCGAACCCGGGACCCCCTGATTAAAAGTCAGGTGCTCTTCCAACTGAGCTAACGGCTCGCCGACGGCCGGCGGGATCGAGGCGATTGTACCTCGCCAAGAGGAGCCTGTCGGCGCCTCGAGGGCGTTGGGGGGTATGAGGGGCCACGTCCGGGCCCCCCATGTGACTAGAACAGACTCAGGCGCACCGACGGGAACCATCGGAGGAGCGGCGAGTCGTCGCAGACGATCGTCTGGTCGAGCACCGCGCCCGTCGAGATGAGGAAGAAGGGGACGCCGGTCAGCTCCTCCAGCCGCTCGAGGTAGCGGCGCGCTTTCGCGGGGAGCTCGCCCTCGTGCTTGGCGTGGCTCGTGGGCGCCATCCAACCGGACAGCTCCTCGTAGACGGGCTCGGCATGCTTGAGCACCGTCCCCTCCTCGGGGAAGTCGGTGAGGAGATCGCCGCGGTAGCGATAGCCGGTGCAGACCTTCACCGTCTCGCTTTGGTCGAGGACGTCGATCTTGGTGATGGCGACGGTGTCGAGCCCGTTGATGCGGACGGCGTAGCGGAGCACCACCGTGTCGAACCAACCGCAGCGCCGCCCCGTCGTCGCGCCGTACTCGTCGCCGCGATCGCGGATCGCCTGCCCGATCTCGCCCTGCATCTCGGTGGGGAACGGCCCGCCGCCCACGCGGGTCGTGTACGCCTTGGCGACCCCGAGCACGCCGTGGATCCGCGTCGGCCGCCAAGCCCTGGGTGCGCGGGATCGAGAAGAGCAAGCAGGGCGAGCGAGTTGTGGAGGGCAACATCTACGTCGACATACTCCCGCACCTGTACATGGTCGAGAAGGCCTGACGCTCAGCCCCAGAGTCTCGCCGTCGCGATGTCAGCGCCCTGGCGCAGCGCGCGGAGCTTCGCCCACACGACGCTGGGCGCGACCATCTCCGACCCCGCGAACGTCCCGAACCCGCAGTCGGTCGAGGCGATGACCCGCTCGCGGTCGCCGACGGCGTCGACCGCCTGACCGATGCGGTCGGCCACGACCTCCGGGTGCTCCACGTAGTTGGTCGTGGTGTCGATGACCCCGGGCAGGAAGAGCATGGAGCCGGGCGGGGGTAGGCGCTTGATCACCTTGTACTCGTGCTGGTGCCGCGGGTTCGCGAGGGGGAGCGAAAGCGCGCCCACCCGCGCCCGGTAGAGCACGGGCAGGATCGCCTCCATGGGGACGTCGTGGGTGTGGGGGCCGTCGTAGTTGCCCCAGCAGACGTGCAGCCGGATGCGCTCGGCGGGGATCGCCGCCGTGGCGCGGTTGATGGCGTCGACGTGCAGCGCGACGATGTCCAGAAATCGCTCCAGCGGCTCGTGCTGGAAGTACCGCCCGCGCTCCATCGCGAGGTCCGGACAGTCGAGCTGGAGCACGAAGCCCCGCGCGTGGATCAGCTCGTATTCCTTTCTCATCTCGCGCGCGAGGGCCGCGATGTACCGCTCGTGCGAGTCGTAGTGCGCGTTCAGGAGAATGGTCCCGATCGTTCCCGGCGACACCGCGGTCATGAAGGACTCCACGAACCTCCGCGGGAGGGCTTCCGCGCAGCGGCGGAAGAGGTCACATTCCTTCTCCGCCTCGCTCAGGTCGGCGTACTCCACCTCCGCCACCGCCTGCGGAGCGTTGCCGATCCGGGCGGCGGCGCGGCGACGGAACGCCAGCATCGCGGCGTAGTCGGGGTGCTCGGCGAGGTCACGAGCAAGCGGGCGCTGGCTCTCGCCCGCGAAGCCCCGCATGCGTCGCGCGACGTAGGTCGAGAATCCTGCGCGCGGCTGCTCGCCGTCGTTGCCGACGTCGACGCCGGCCTCGAGCTGCTGCTCCACGACGTGGCGGACCGCGGCCTCGGCCTCGCGCGCCAGCTCGCCCTCGTCGACCGGATCACCATTGTCCTGGCGCACGAGCAGATCGCGCAGGGTCGGGTTGCGCGGGATGCTGCCGACGTGCGTGACGAGGATCCGGCCGTCGCTCCGGCGCATACGTCAGGTGCGGGCCGGATTCAGCAATCGCGAGACGACGCTGACGTCGGCTACGGCCTCCAGGGCCCGGACCGCCGTCAGGACGGGCTCGATCCGGTCGAGCGGGAGCACGCGGGCCGCGCAGTCGCGGAACTTGGTCTCCAGCTCGGCTTCCGTCAGGGGCTTCTGCGGCTGCCCCTTGGCCTGATCCACACGCCGCTCGAGCCGTCGCCCGTCCTTCAGGGTGATCGTGACTTCCGAGAACTTCTTGGCCAGGCTGTCGCGCGTCGTCTGCTCCGGATGGACGAACATGCGGACCTTGGGCATAAGTGACTGGACGTCGGGGCGGCGGACC
>JBGPYK010000417.1:0-3345 GCA_041493245.1 Methylomirabilia bacterium
CGCTCCTCGAGCGGTTGCCGCGGCTCAAGCTCCTGGTGACCACCGGAATGCGCAACGCCTCCATCGACGTGGGCGCGGCCGTGGAGCGCGGGGTCGTGGTGTGCGGCACCGCCGGGCTGCCGTATCCGACGGCCGAGCTGACCTGGGGACTCATCCTGGCTCTGTTCCGCCGGATCCCGGTCGAGGACCGGGCGACCCGCGAGGGCCGATGGCAGGTAAGCTGTGGGCTCGGGCTGAACGGCAAGACCCTTGGCGTCGTGGGGCTCGGTGGGTTGGGCTCGCGCGTGGCCAAGGTCGGCCGCGCGTTCGAAATGGACGTGCTCGCGTGGAGTCAGAACCTCACGGCCGCGCGGGCCGCCGAGGTAGGGGCCACGCTCGTGGGCAAGGACGAGCTGCTGGCCCGCGCGGACGTGGTGAGCATCCACCTCGTGCTGAGCGACCGCACGCGGGCGCTCCTCGGGGCCCGCGAGCTGTCTCTGATGAAGCGGACGGCCTACCTGGTCAACACCTCGCGCGGGCCCATCGTCGACGAGGCTGCTCTCGTCTCGACACTCCGGGCGGGCACGATCGCGGGCGCTGGCCTCGACGTGTACGACGAGGAGCCGCTGCCCCTCGACCACCCCCTACGCGACCTCCCGAACACGGTGATCACGCCGCACCTCGGCTACGTGACCGAGGAAGGGTACCGGATCTTCTACGGACACGCGCTGGAAGACGTGAAGGCCTGGCTCGCCGGCCAGCCCGTCCGGGTCTTGCGCCCGTAGACCGCGAGGGCAAGTGTTCGTCGAGCTAACCCGCGCGACGATGCACGGGTCACGGTCGTCCGATGATTCGGCACGCGCCGTGCTGTGCGACCATCGCTATCGCGTCACTCTCGGACCCGCGGCATGAGGCCGGGCGTCCCCAGACCACGCGGGATTTTCTGAGCAGACTCTCAGCCGGACCGCGCTGTCCTCAGAGCGAAGCCGCTTCGACCCCGGCCGCACTCGCAGAAGTGTAGGCAATCCCCAGGGATCGTAGCCGCGCCAAGATATCGTTCATGACCTGAGAGAGCTGGGCGGCGATCTCGTCCCGCTCCCGCGCGCCTCGCTCGAGTTCAGCCAGGCTCTGCCCAACTTCTTCACGGAGCCGCTCAGATTCGCGCTCCGCGAGTTCCAGCCGGCGCCGAAGGTCCTCGTTGTCGAGGACGGCCGCTTGGAGCTTCGCGTTTTCGCGCTCGGTAGCGTCGAGGCGATCGTTGAGGCGATCGTAGTCGTTGAGGACGGTGAGGAGTACCGTGAGGGACCGCTCGCCGTCCTCCAACCATTGACGCGCCCGGTGACGGGCATCTCTGACTTCGTCCATGCTCATGGTGGTTTCGCCCTCCAGGGGGATATCGTCGCCGACCACAGACCGCCATCTCCGATCCGGGCCACGCCACTCGGCGCACGCGCGGCTGCAGTATCCCTGACCCCCTTGGACGTACAGTACGCTCAGGAGGGGGCGGCGGCATGTTGGCAGGGCACACCGGACGACTGGCAGCCTGGAGTGTTGGCGGTTGCTCGACATCGGTGTCACCATATTCGGACCGTCGGCGGACGTCAAGCCCCCACGCAGCCTCCGCGCGGTCGCGATGGCGGGAGCGCTGTGGTCACCGCGGAGTTTCAGTGAGCCCGGTCAGCAGCGGGGGTCGCTTCCCATGAAAGGGAAGGATCTCCCTCTGGCGACCCTCCTCTAACGCGTCATTCGCTGCCTCCGAGGAAGCCGACGGCGTTGATCTCGACGAGGAGCTTCGGGGTCGCCAGTGCGCGTACCTCGACGAGGGTGGAGGTCGGGAAGTCGCCGGTAAAGAACTCCCGGCGCGCGCGCCAGACGTCCTCGCGCTGCTTGATGTCGGTGACGTAGATGTCCAGGCGGATGATGTCGTTCATCGTGCCACCCGCCGCCCCGATCAGGTGCCTGATCTTGGTGAACGTCTCCTTCGCCTGGCTGTACATCGAGCCGTCGCCGAGCATTCCGCCCGCCCCGTCGTTCGCGGTCATGCCCGCGATGAACACCTGACTCCCGTGGACCCGGCAGTTCGACCACGTCCCCGGCGCTGCTTCCTTCACGTGTGGGCTTGTCACGCGTGCCATCGTCATCGCTGTCCTCCTGTCCGGTAGAGCAGGGCTCCGATGTACTGCGCGAGATTCTCGATGTCCTGCTCGGTGAGCGGCTGGGCCGAGGCGGTCATACTCCCGTCCAGCTCGCCGCGTGCCTGCGCCTTGAAGCCGCGGAGCTGTCGCAGCAGGTACTCGTAGGACAGGCCGGCGAGCCGTGGCGCGTATTGCTGACCGGTGAGGTCCCGCGCATGGCACGACGTGCAGTGATGGCGCTCGGCGGCGAGGCGCCCGGCGGCAGCCTTCCCCGGCTCGGGCGAGGGGCCGGGGGGTGCCTGCGCGGGCTGGGTCGCGTAGTAGGCGGCGAGGTCGGCCATCGCCTCGTCGCTCAGGTTCGCCGCGAAGGGCGACATCTCCGGATCGACGCGGCGCTTGTCACGATAGAGGATCAACTGCCAGTGGAGATAGAAGACCGGCTGTCCGGCGAGCGACGGGGCCCGCGGATTCGTAGAACGTCCTTCGGGACCGTGGCAGGCGACGCACACGGTCGCGGCTTGGCGCCCGCCCGCGTCGACGTCAGCGGCGCGGGCAGGCGCGGCCAGCGCGCTGGTCAGCACCAGCGCGAAGACGACGCGAGCGACGCTCAGCGCGAGTAGCTGATCCGGTAGATGGCGCCGGCGTAATCGTCGGAGAGGAGCACCGCGCCATCGGGCATTTGGTACAGGTACGCCGGGCGGCCCCACGGCTGGTTGTTCTCCAGCCAACCCGAGGCGAAGCCTTCCTGCTTCGGCGGCTGGCCCATGGCCAGCGTGACCGTCGTCACGCCGTATCCGAGCTTCTCCGTGCGGTTCCACGACCCGCGCTGGGCGATGAAGAGCCGGTTCTTGTACTGCGGCGGGAACATGTTGCCGCTGTAGAACATCGTCCCGACCGGGGCGATGTGAGGACCGAGCTTGAGCAGGGGCGGGTTGAATTCGCTACAGGCGTGGCCCTTACCGAAGTCGGGATCGAGGATATCGCCCTGGTGGCAGAAGGGATACCCGAAATGCGGGACGTTCCTCCCGGAGACTTGGTGCAGGGTGTCGTTCGGCACGTCCTCACCGAGCCAGTCGCGCCCGTGGTTGGTGAAGTACAGCTCCTTGGTCACCGGGTGCCAGTCGAACCCCACGCTGTTGCGCACGCCGCGCGCGACGTACTCGAGGCCGGTGCCGTCGGCGTTGATGCGGGTGATGTTGGCGTTGGTATCCGGGGGCAGGACGATGTTACC
>JBGPYK010000426.1:0-3287 GCA_041493245.1 Methylomirabilia bacterium
AAGAAGTAGGGCAATGTCTGCACCACGGTGGGGGGTGGCGGCCTCCCGCCGTACAACACATTCGGGAGGGGGCCCACCCCCTCCCGAGTGTGCTTAAATGACCTTCGTGACCTTTCCCGCTTTCAGGCAGCGGGTGCAGACCCGAACGCGCTCAGCCTTACCGGCCACCAGGGCCCGCATCCTCACCAAGTTCGGCAGCCAGCGCCGCTTGGTGAGCTTGTGGGCGTGGCTGACCGTGTGACCGACCGCGGGACCCTTCCCGCAGACATCGCACCGCTGCGCCATGACGGCTCCTTGGTGTTCTGAGTGGGACCGGCGGAGACGACCAACCTTAATACCACAGCCGGACGCCCGAGGCAATCTGCGCCGCCGCCGGGCCTCCGCACCTCCCTCCAGTACGTCAAGGGCATCGGTCCCCAGCGCGCGGCGGCCCTCGCGCGCAAGGGCCTGCAGACCGTCGAAGATGCGCTCTTCTTCGTGCCCCTGCGCCACGAGGACCGCACCCGGCTCACGCCGCTTCGGGAGCTGCAGCCCGGGCAGACTCAGACCTGCTCGGGCCTGATCGTCGGTCTCAGCCCACCGCCGCCGGGCCGCCGGCGTGTGCCGCTCTCGATCATGCTCCAGGACCAGAGCGGATACGTGACCGCAAGCTGGTTCGGCGGCGCCTATCTCTCCCGCGTGCTCAAGCGCGGGCAGCGTCTCGTTCTGCACGGCCGCGTCGCCCGTTACCGCGGCGCGCCCGTGCTCCAGAATCCCGACTACGAGATTGTCGAATCCGACGAGGAGGACCGCCTGCACACAGGGCGGCTCGTCCCCGTCTACTCGACGACCGAGGGGCTCCAACAGCGCCCGCTCCGGCGCCTGATGTGGCAGATCGTCGACGCCTTCGCGGCGGGGGTCGTCGACCCGGTGCCCGAGGCCGTCCGCGCGCGGCGCGCGCTCGTGGCGCTTCCCCGGGCGCTCGGGGACGCGCACTTCCCCGAGACCGACGCGGCGCGGCTCGCGGCCCGCCGGCGCCTGGCGTTCGACGACTTCCTCTTGCTTCAGCTCGGGCTCGCGATCCTCCGTTCGCGCACCACGCGCGCGGAGGGGATCGCCATGAACCCGCCGGGCGCGCTGGCGCGCCGGCTCCGCACGACGCTGCCGTACACGCTCACCGCCGCGCAGGAGCGGGTCTGGGGCGAAATCCGCGCCGACATGGCGGCGCCGTTCCCCATGCACCGGCTGCTGCAGGGCGACGTGGGGTCAGGCAAGACGATCGTGGCGGCGCTCGCCGTGCTCACGGCCGTGGAGGCGGGATACCAGGCGGCCGTGATGGCGCCGACAGAGATCCTCGCCGAGCAGCACTTCATGACCTTTCGCCAGCTCCTCCAGCCGCTGGGGATCCCCGTCACGCTCCTGACCTCGTCGCTCCGCGCCCGTGATCGCGGGGCGCGGCGGGCGGCGGTGGCGGCGGGTGAGGTCGGCTGCGTGGTCGGCACCCACTCGCTCGTCCAGGAGGGCGTCGAGTTCCGGCGCCTCGGGCTGGCGGTGGTGGACGAGCAGCACCGCTTCGGCGTCGAGCAGCGCGCCCGGCTCAAGGCCAAGGGCGAGCGGCCGGATCTTCTCGTCATGACGGCGACGCCGATCCCGCGCACGCTCGCGCTCACGCTCTACGGCGATCTGGACATCAGCGTCCTGGACGAGCTGCCGCCGGGACGCCGGCCCGTGAAGACGGTGGCGCGGACGGAGGCGAAGCGGCGCGAGATCTTCGCATTCCTGCGCAAGCAGGTCGCCGAAGGACGCCAGGTCTACCTCGTCTACCCGCTCGTGGAGGAGTCGGAGGTCCTCGACCTGAAGGCAGCAACCGACATGGCCCGTCGCCTCCAGAGCGAGGTGTTTCCCGACCTCGTGGTCGGCCTGCTCCACGGCCGGCTGGGCTTCGAGGACAAGGACGCCATCATGCGCCGGTTCAAGGACGGCGAGATCCACGTCCTTGTCTCGACCACGGTGATCGAGGTCGGCATCGACGTGCCGAACGCGTCGGTGATGCTGATCGAGCACGCCGAGCGCTTCGGCCTGTCCCAGCTCCACCAGCTCCGCGGCCGGGTCGGGCGCGGGCCGTGGAAGTCCTACTGCATTCTGCTCACCGGTACCTCCCTGGGCGAAGAGGCGCGGCGGCGCATCGACGCGATGGTGGCGACGACGGACGGGTTCAGGATCGCCGAAGCCGACCTCGAGCTGCGCGGTCCCGGGGAGTTCTTCGGGACGCGGCAGTCCGGGTTGCCCGAGTTCCGCGTCGCTGACTTGGTGCGCGACGCGCCCCTCCTCGAAGAGGCGCGCCGGGAAGCGCAGGCGATCATTGCCGCCGATCCCGAGCTACGCGACCTCGTGCACCGCGGCCTCCGCGAAGCCCTCCTCGCGCGCTGGCGCGGCAAGCTCGCCCTGGCCAGCGTGGGCTGATTCACAGGAAGATGCGGGTTGACCTCCCCGACCGACGGGTGCCGGAGGCCTCCGTAGGCGCCCCGGCGGCAAATACGTGAGAATCATCGCGGGCACGCTGAAAGGCCGGCGCCTCGTCACCCCGCGCGGGCTCGGCACGCGGCCGACGGCGGACCAGGTGCGCATCGCGCTGATGGATACGCTGGCGCCGCGCCTGCCGGGCGCGCGCTTCCTCGACCTCTTCGCGGGCGCGGGGGGCGTGGGGCTGGAGGCCCTGTCGCGGAGCGCAGCGCGCGCGGTGTTCGTCGAGCGGGACGGAGGGACGGTCGAGGCTCTCCGCCGCAACATCGGCGCCCTCGGCGTGGATGACCGGACGCGCGTGCTTCGTGTCGACGTCGCACGCGCCCTCGGCGTGCTTGCCGCCGACGGCGAGCGATTCGAGCTGGTCTTCCTCGATCCCCCCTACGGTGCCGACCTCGTGGAGGCGACGCTCGCCCGCCTCGGTGCGGGCGCGCTGACGGTCGCCGGCGCTCTCGTCGTCGCTCAGCACTTCACCAAGCAGCCGCCGCCCGGCGAGACGGGCGCCCTCACCGCGTTCCGGACGCGTCGCTTCGGGGAGACGACCTTGACCTTCTTTCGAGCCGGCTCTCCTGAAGCCTCAGCGAGTTCGGCTTGTTGTTGTTGAGGATGCCCAGCGTCACGCCGTCGAGGGAGTCGAGCCGGGGCGTGATCGGTCGGGCTTCGACGCGGTTGATCCCGAGGGGGCTCCAGACGGTGATCTCGCTCATGGTTCACGCTCCGTTGGTGGTGTGCGCGGCGGCCACAGGCTAGCACGGGATCCGGTACCCGCTGACGTCCAGATGGAG
>JBGPYK010000463.1:0-3006 GCA_041493245.1 Methylomirabilia bacterium
CCGCAGCGAGTACGGCGCCTGGTGCGGCGCCCACACGGTCATGCTCCGCGTGGCGGGATCGAATTGCGCGCACACGCCGCGCGTCTCCATCGCCATGGACGACACGCGCCCGTGAGACGGATGATCCTCGACGACCACGTCGGCCTCCGCGAACGCGCGCTCGACGTTCCCGATGACCGTGCCGACGTGGCCGACGACGTTGCTCGCCCCCGCGTGCACCGCCGGCGCCTCCGCGCTCATCGCGGCCTCGGCGTCGATCACGGCGGGCAGGGGCTCGTACTCGATGCGAACCATCGCTGCCGCATCGGCCGTCTCGTACGGATCGGGACCGACGACGGCGGCGATCGGCTCGCCGACGTAACGCACCTCGCCGCGGGCGAGCGGGCGCTGCGGGCGTGGCGTGTCCAGGCGGACATAGGGGTTCGTCGGATCCGCGCTCCCCGCGGGCAACGGATCGGCCAGCTCGGGAAGGTCTTCGGAGAGGAAGACCATCACGCCGGGAAGCGCCTGCGCGGCCTTGGCATCGACCTCGACGAGCCGCGCCCGCGCGTGGGTCGAGCGAACGAGGACGAGGTGGAGCAGGCCGGCCGGGACGATGTCGTCGATGAAGCGACCGCGCCCGGTGATGAGGCGCTGGTCTTCCTTGCGTCGCGGCGATTGACCGATCACGGACCAGGACTTTCGCCGCCGCAGCCAAGGACCTGGGCGGCCGTCAGCGTCACACCGGCCCGTTCGGCGCGACCAGGATCTTGCCGCTGCGCTCGCCCCGCTGCGCGTGCGTCAACGCCGTCTTGATCTCCTCGAGGGGGTAGACCTTCTCGACGGGCGCCGATAGCGTGCCGTCCAGGATCTGCTGGCCGAGATCGGCGTAGATCGCCTGGACCTGCTCGCGCGAGCGTGTGGCCAACGCGCGGCCCAGCATGAATCCGACCAGCGTCTGGCCCCGGAAGGTCAGCGCGCTGCGCGAGATCACCGGGTCCTCGCCGGTCATTGAGCCGTAATTGCACACAACACCGCCGTCGGCGACGCACGACGACAGCCGCGATGTCGCCTGGCCGCACACCGCGTCGAGACCGAGGCGGATGGGGGCGCCGCCCGTCTGCGCCTTCACCGTCTCGGCGAGATCCGGGCCGTCGACGGCACAGGCCTCCGCGCCGAGCGCTTTCAGCTCGCCGAACAGCGACTCGCGCCGCACGACGTTCATCGTCTTCAGCCCGCGTGCTCGCGCGATCCGGATCACCAGGCGGCCGACGGCCGAATTGGCGACGTTCTGGATCACCCACTCGCCCGATTTCAGATTAACGACGTCGGTGAGCAGCAGGAGCGCCGTCGCCGGGTTGATGCGCAGCATGGCGGCCTGTCGAAGGTCGACGCCGGGCGGCACCGTGATGACGTCGGCGGCCTTCACGCGCCGCTTCTGGGTCCAGTTCTCGCGCTGGAGAGTCACGACCAGATCGCCCGGCTTCACGGGCGACACGCCGGCGCCGACCGCCGTGACGCGGCCGACGCACTCGGCTCCCGGCGTCGCCGGCAGCGGTGGCCTCAGGCGATAGCTGCCCTTGCACATCGAGACGTCGGCCGGGTTGATCGGGAAAGCGAGGACGTCGAAGACCACCTCGCCCGCGTCCGGCGCGCCAACGTCCGGTACCTCGGCACAGCGTACGACCTCTTCCGGCGGACCGTAGCGATCGAGCAGCGCCTGTTTCATCGTTCCGTCTCCCGGGTCGAGCCGCCGGACGTCGTCGCCGTCATCGCGGTAGCTTCCAGTCGATCCACGCGCAGAGGGCACGGCCCATGACCAGCTCCTTGTCGCGTGCCGGCAGCCACGGCAGCTCCTCCGTGAAGAGGGTCACGCACTGCCGCCAGGAGCACGGCATGCGCGTGATGTCGGTGCCCCAGAACATCCGCTCGGGACCGAAGGCGTCGTAGATCTGGCGCAGGTGGCCATGGATATTGCGATAGGGATAGGCCTCGCTGGAATAGCTTGGCGCTCCCGTCGCCTTGATCGCCACGTTGCGATGCTTGGCCAGGGCGAGAAGCTCCGAAAGGTTAGCCCAGGCCGCGTCGTCCTTCGTGCCTGACCGTCTGCCCAGGTGATCGACGATCAACCGCAGCCCCGGGTGTCGCTCCGCGACCTGCCCGACGACCGGCAGGAAATTGGCCGCGGCCAGCGCGACGGGCAGCCCGGCGCGCTCGGCCGCGGGCCACAGCCAGTCGATGGTTCCATCCGTCGGCCACGTCCGTTGATGCGGCTGGTTGAACGTGAAGCGTAGGCCGAGCATCCCCGGACGGCGCTTCCAGCCGTCGATCAACGCGCGGTTCTCCGGGCGATCGAGCGGGAAATTACCTAGGACTGCGAGGCGCTCCGGGTGCTGGCGCGCCGCCTCGACGGCCAGCTCGTTGGCATTGGGGTCCCATGACGCCGGCGGATGGATCACCGCCGCATCGACGCCCGCTTCGTCCATCTCCTTCAGGAGGTCGTCCTTCGAGAACGCAGAAACCTGGCGATGGGACGGATTGGTCGGCTTGCCACTTCCCCAGATGTGCACCTGCGCGTCGACGATCGGCATGCCTGCTCCTTCGCTGAAGGACCCGTTGAGCAGGCTGCTGAAAAAGGCCCATCTGCTTCGTTGGCGCCCTTGGCCGCACGCTCAACGTACAGGGAGTATGCCTCGCGTGCGGCCGGCGGGCGCCGCCTCGCATCTGGACCTTTTTGAGCAGCCTGCAGCTTTTTTCGCATCCTGCTGGGTCCGCCGCGCTTACACCCTCTCGAAGTCGATCCGCTCGACCACGGGCAGCCCCTGGAGATAGCGGCGCAGGCAGTCTAACCCCATCTCGACCGCGCCCAGACGTACCCACTCGCGCCCGCCGAGAATGCGACTGCGCCGGGAGGCAACCTCGTGCTCGGTCGCGATCGCCAGACAGATGCTCCCGCCGAAATCGATCCGGTCCGGGCCGTCATCGAGATCGATCAAGACCGCCAGCGCATGCGTGGAGCCGGTCTGA
>JBGPYK010000546.1:0-2467 GCA_041493245.1 Methylomirabilia bacterium
AACGTGTGCATCTTGACGAGGGGCGTGAGCCCGACCGTGTCGCCGAAGTCGTAGACGTATTTCCCCTTGGTGAGGCTCGGGCAGGCCGAGGGCTCGACGGCGATGATCCGCAGCTTCTTCTTTTTGCCCGCGAGCTTGTCGGCGGCGAACGGGAAGCTGAGCCCCGCGAGGTTCGAGCCGCCGCCCGCGCAGCCGATGACGACGTCGGCCTCGTCGTCGGCCTTCTCGAGCTGCTTTTTGGCCTCGAGCCCGATCACGGTTTGGTGCATGAGGACGTGGTTGAGCACGCTTCCCAGCGAATACTTCGTGTCCTCGCGCGTCGCCGCGTCCTCGACGGCTTCACTGATCGCGATGCCGAGGCTGCCCGGCGAGTCCGGGTCCTGCTCGAGGATCTTCTTGCCCGCCTGGGTGTCGGGGCTCGGACTGGCCACGACCTGCGCGCCCCACGTTTCCATCATGATCCGGCGGTAGGGCTTCTGCTGGTAGGACACCTTCACCATGTACACCTTGCACTGCAGTCCGAAGAACGCGCACGCCATCGCCAGCGCGGAGCCCCACTGGCCCGCGCCCGTCTCGGTGGCGATGCGCGTGACGCCTTCCTTCTTGTTGTAGTAGGCCTGCGCGACGGCCGTGTTGGGCTTGTGGCTACCCGCCGGGCTCCCGCCCTCGTACTTGTAGTAGATCCGCGCGGGTGTTCCGAGCGCCTTCTCGAGGCGCCGCGCGCGGTAGAGCGGCGACGGCCGCCACAGCCGCAGCACGTCGCGGATCTCGTCGGGGATCGCGATCCAGCGCTCGCGGCTCACCTCCTGCTTGATCAACTCCATGGGGAACAACGGCGCGAGATCCTGCGGGCCGATGGGCTGGCCGGTGCCCGGATGCAGGACGGGCGGCGCCGGCGTCTTGAAGTCCGCCTGGATGTTGTACCACTTGGTCGGCAGGTCTCTTTCGGTGAGGAGGAACTTGACCTGGCTCTTGTCGCTACTCATGGCGGCCTCCTTCGGCGGGCCGAGAAAAAGTGCGCTCACGATACAGGGGCGTCGCGGAAGGTGTCAATACAGGCGGGGCGGGGAGGCGGGCCGGCGGATACCGACGTTATAATCCGACGGTGAGCCTCTCAGCCGTCCTCGCGTCCCTCGATCTCCTCGACTCCGCCCACGTCACCGGTCACGCCGTCGCCGACGCTTGGCGGGCCGCCGGGCTCGACGCCATCGAGGTGACGAAGCTCACCGGACCGCGGGGGACCACCGACGCCGTGCGTGTCGTCGTCCCCGGCACCGCGGGCCGGCGCGCGGGCGGCACCGCGCCCACGCTGGGGATCGTTGGCCGCCTCGGCGGCATCGGTGCGCGCCCCGAGCAGATTGGCCTCGTCTCCGACGCCGACGGCGCCGTCACGGCGGTCGCGTGCGCGCTCAAGCTCGGGCGCATGCGCGCGCAGGGCGACGCGCTGCTCGGCGACGTCGTCATCGCGACGCACATCTGCCCCCACGCGCCGACGCAGCCGCACGAGCCGGTGCCCTTTATGGGCAATCCGGTCGACATGCCGACCCTGAACCGCGAGGAGGTGCGCCCGGAGATGGACGCCATCCTCTCCGTCGACACCACGCGTGGCAACCGTGTCATCAACCACCGCGGCTTCGCGATCTCGCCGACCGTGAAGGCGGGGTGGATCCTGCGCGTCAGTGAGGACCTGCTCGACATCCAGCAGAACGTCACGGGCCGGGCGCCCGTCGTATTTCCGCTCTCCATGCAGGACATCACGCCATACGGCAACGGCGTCTACCATCTGAACTCGATCCTCCAGCCGTCGACGGCGACAGAAGCGCCGGTCGTCGGCGTCGCGCTGACTGCCGAGGTCGCGGTGCCGGGCTCGGCCACGGGCGCCTCGCAGCCCGTCGACATCGAGCAAGCCGTGCGCTTCGCGCTCGAGGTGGCGAAAGCGTTCGGGCGGGGGCGGTGCCGGTTCTACGATCCCGGGGAATGGGACCTGATCCAGCGTCGCTACGGCTCGATGGTTCACCTGCAGACGCCGGGGCGGGGGAGTTCCGGCGGCTAAGCCAAGCACCCCACCCCGGCTCGCTTCGCTCGCCGACCCTCCCCGTCAAGGGGAGGGTGAACACCGCGCCGCGGTCAGGACGCCGGCGCCCGGATGTTGCCGACGACGCGCACGCGGGCGCGCAGGGAGTTGCCGGGCAGGTAGGCGATGGGCAGGTCCTCGACCTCGACGACGTCGAGCGTGCGGGGATCGGCGCCGGCGCGGATCGCCTTGGCTTCCGCGAGCCGGCGCGCCTCGGCGATCGCTTCGTCCCGCGAGAGATCCTGGAAGATCCGGTCCTCCTCCCCGCTCACCTGCGCGATGGCCGCGCCCACCGCGTTCGCCACCGCCTGGTGCGGAACGTGGACGATTTCCGAGATGCCCGTCATGGCCTCGGGCACGAGGAAGCACCCGCCGCCGACGGCGATCAACGCC
>JBGPYK010000596.1:0-2180 GCA_041493245.1 Methylomirabilia bacterium
GATCCCTTCGCCGCTGTCCGCCACCGTCAGCTCGACCATGCCGGAGCGGAAACCGCCGCTCACCCGCAGTTCCCCGCCCGCGGGCAAGGCGCCGAGCCCATTGATGCAGAGGTTCCAGAGGGCCTGCTGCAGGCGCTGGCGATCGGCCTCCAGGGGGAGCGACGCCGGGAACTCGCGGATGATCTTCACGCCGTCGTGGGGCAGCCGCTGGGCCAGCGTGTGGAGGACGTCCTCGATCACCGCCACGGCGTCCAACCGCTCGACGACGAGCGGGGCCGGCCGCGCGTACTCCAGGAAGTTCCGGATGATCTCGCTGAGGCGGTCGGACTCGCGCAGGACGATCTCGGTGAGGCGCTCTCGCGTTTCCTCGGCCGCCCCCACGAGGGTTAGCGCCTCCACCGCGCCGCTCAGCGACGCGAGGGGGTTGCGGATCTCGTGCGCGATGTTCGCGGCCATGCGGCCGAGGGTGGCCAGGCGGTCGGCTTGGCGCATCCGGGCTTCCATGGCGCGGATCGTCGACAAATCCTCGCAGGCGGCGACGAGGCCGAGCCGCCTGCCGTCCCCGGCCTCGAGCGCGGAGCAGGTGACGCGTACCGGCACGCGCACCCCGTCCGGCCGGCCCAGCTCCGTCTCGTGTCGCGTCGAGACGCCGGGTCGGCTGGTGATGGCCTCCTCGATCTCGCCGAGCGGCAGCCCTGGACCGAACAGCTCGGGCCAGCGCGCGCCGAGCGCGGCCACCGGGGACACGCCCGTGATCGTCTCGGCGGCGCGGTTGAAGGCGGTGATCCGGTGCTCGCGGTCCAGAGCCACCAAGCCGGTGCCGACGGAATGAAAGATCACGTCCCTGAAGGCCTGCAAGTCACTCAGATCACGGCGCTGCGCCTCCAGTTCCCGCTGGCTCAGAAGGAAGCGCTCGGCCAGGCCGCTGGCGACGAGCGACACGACGAGGAGGGTGCCGGAGTTCACTAGTACCGCCAGTACATCAAGGGCCGTCGTCGTGTCCACGGGGGCGCCGAAGGCGAGGACCGGGACGACGCTGCGCGTGAGCACGAGCCCCGCGTAGAGGACGCTCGAGACGCCGGCGATGACGATCGCGCCCCGTCGGGGCAGCAGCACGCAGGCGGCCGTCACGAGCAGGACGTAGAGGAAGACGAGGATCGAGCGCGCGCCGCCCGTGGCCGCCACCGCCGCCGTGACAAGGGTCGCATCGAGGAGACAGAGGAGCCAGGCAACGGAGAGGGGACGGGGTGGCGGGCCGAACGTGAGGAGGGCGCCGGACGACGCCACGACCAGCGTGAACGCGGCGAGGAGGATGCCCCCGCTCACGATGGGCGCGAAGACCGCGGGCACCCAGGGCCCGACGCCGGCAAGGAAAGCCGCGACCACGAGGCGCACCCACGAAACCCCGCGGAGCAAGGCGTTGAGGCCGAAGGGCGGTTGGTTCACTACTTGATCAGGGTGACGATCCGGAAGATCGGCAGGTACATCGCCACGACGAGGCCGCCGATGATGACACCGAGGATCACGATCATGACGGGCTCGAGGAGCGACATGAGTGTGGTCACGGCGGTGTCCACCTCGTCGTCGTAGAAGTCGGCGACCTTCGACAGCATCTTGTCGAGGGCGCCCGTGCTCTCGCCCACGCTGATCATGTGCACGACCATTGGCGGGAAGACGGGAGCGCTCCGCAGCGGCTCGGACAAGCTGCGGCCGGCGGTGACCGCGTTGCGGGCCTCCATGACGGCCGTCTCGACGACGCGGTTGCCCGCGGAACGCGCCGTGATGCGGAGGCCCTCGAGGATCGGCACGCCTGCCGCGATCAGGGTGCCGAGCGTCCGCGTGAAGCGGGCGACCGCAACTTTCCGCACGAGGGCCCCGGCGACCGGGACCTTCAGCATGAAGCGGTCGATCAGCATGCTGCCCCCGTCCGTGCGGTAGTAGGCGCGGAGGCCGAACACGAACGCCACGAGCCCGGCCAGGATGAGCAGGACGTAGCGCCGGGTGAAGTTGGACATCCAAAGGGCGATCCTCGTAGGCAGCGGCAGCTCGGCGCCCAGCCCCGCGAACATCTGAGCGAACGTGGGGATCACGAAGGTCATCATGAAAATGATGACCAGGATAGCCACGGAGATGATGGTCAGCGGGTAGACCATCGCGCTCTTGACCTTGCGCTTCAGCGA
>JBGPYK010000437.1:0-3198 GCA_041493245.1 Methylomirabilia bacterium
GAGTAGCCCGCGCGGCGCAATTGGTTCAGGAGCTGAAGGTTGGTCTGCGGCCGATCGTCCACGCCCGCTCCTGCTCGGGAATGCTCAGCCGCGAGCGGGAAGATCTGTCTGAAGCGGCATGGCCCGCGCTCGCCGTCGCGCGTGGCGAACGACGGCATTCCTGGTCAACGCTTCCTCGACGGGGAACACCAGCTTCCCCAGCAGGAGACGAATCCGACACGAGGGCACTCGGCGCAACAGCGTGTTGTGGATGAGGTAGTCCTTCCGCCGCCATGCCAAATTCTTGTACTGCCTCGTGAAGTACGCATCTTCGGTCAGGTCCCACTTGTCGCGGAAATGGTGCAGGCTGGCGAGCGTCCACTCGTCGCTCCACCGGACGACGTAGAACGGCATGTCGCTCCACTTGAGCGAACCGCCGTCCACGTAGGTGATGACGGACGCCGGCTCGAAGTAGACGGTCCCGCCAGCTTGACTGACCATCAGGCAGAAGTCCAGGTTCTCGCGGACGGCCAACATGCCTTCGTCAAAGGGGCCGATCTTGTCGAAGATCTCGGTCCGAGCCAGCAGACAGTGGAACTCGGCGACCTCCGTCCGTTCCCGCTTGAGCTGATCGCGCACGTCTCGGAGCCGCTGGCCCTGTCTCGAGATCGTGTCGACCATGTGCCGCTCGTTCCGCTCCGCCTTTTCCTCCACCCGCACGTGACACTCGCCACCCGCGAAGTGGATCACTTCGTGGATCGGCTCGCGCTCACAATTGAGGGGGCTGACGACGGCGGCACCGGTCTCCGCCGCGCACTGGACGAGCGGGGCCAGCCAGCCCGGGGCCACGATGACATCGTTGTCGATGAATACGACGTACTCCGATTTGACGTGTCGCAACCCGAGGTTCCGGGCTTGGTTCGGTGAGAGGTAATGGTCGGTCCGAATCAGCTCAAAGCCACGCTTCTCCGCCTGCCTCTCGAGATACCGCCGGACTCGAGACGGGGAACCTCCATCGACGTAGACCAGCCGGAACGGGACGTCCGACTGCTCGTAGATGCTCTGGAGTGACCGCGCCGCAACGCTGAACCGTTCACGCGGCACGACGAGAATTGTCACCTGGGGGTCTTTCATCGTCACCACGCCTCCGACCTAAGGTGTCGCGAATGATAGCACTGAGCGGCAGCCCTCCAAAGTTCTGGGGTTGCAGGTCGTCGCCAACAAGGTGCCGATATCGATCGTCTGCTCGAACCCGGCACCGACGGCCAGCGCATCAGCGATCACGATTTCCCGGCCCGTGACCGGATCTGCTTCCTCATCGTCGAGGGGGCGCGCTCCGGCCCACGTCGGGGCGCGCGTCGGGCACGAAGCCGTCGCGGTTCGGCATTCGCACCTGCACGAGTGTGGCGGCGTCGATGACGTCGTCTTCCTTGATGATCCCGTTGAGGGACAGCAGGTATGCGGTCACGGCGTAGACTTCGGCGGGCGTGAGGGAGCCGGGCTCGCCGAAGGGCTGCGCACGGTTGATGTAACTCCAGAGCGTCGTGGCGTAGGGCCAGAAGCTCCCGATCGTGAGCAGAGGCTTGTCAGTCGTCAGCGTGCCACGGCCCCCGACGAGGACGCTGTACTTCGGGTCCTGGCCCTTCTCGCCATGGCACGAAGCGCACCTCTCCACGTAGATCGGCTTACCGAGCACGGCCGTCCCGCTGCCCGGAGGCAAGCCTTTCCCATCAGGCGGGATGGTGACGTCCCAGGCCTTGACCTCCTCGGCGGTCGGCGTGCGGCCCAGGCCGAAGGTCGGGAGCTGCGCAGGGGACGGCAGCGCGGTGGCCACGCTCGCGAGCGCGACAAGTCCGGCGACAGCGAGCGTCCTACGCGTGAACATTGTGCACGTTCCCGTCGGCGGCCACCTTCCAGCTCTGGATGGCGTTCAGGTGAAAGCGCGAGTTGAGCCCGCGGACCTTGACGAGGTCGGCGAGCGTGGGCTGGACGTAGCCCGTCTCGTCCGTGCACCGCGACTGGAGCACGGCCTCGCGCGCGTCCCATCGCCAGGGGAACCTGAATCTGGTATGGGCGAAGCGGAGCACGGGCTCTTGCAGGGCGGCATCGCGCCACGTCTTGCCGCCGTCGGTCGAGACCTCGGCGCGGCGAACGAGCCCGCGGCCCGACCACGCGAGGCCGGTGATCTCATAGAACCCCGAGCCCGGCAGCCGCTGGCCGCCCGACGGGAACGTGATCACCGACTTCGCTTCCATATCGAAGACGAGCTGACGGGTCTTGCCGTCCGGCATGAGGTTCGGTTGTCCCGTGCCGTCCATCCGCGTCAGGTAGGGCCGGTCCACCACCGTGATGCGGCGCAGCCACTTGACGTTGGTGTTGCCCGTCCAGCCAGGAACGATGAGACGCAACGGGTAGCCGTTCTCCGGGCGCGGCGCCTCGCCGTTCTGGCCGTAGGCGACCAGGACGTCATCCATCGCCTTCGCCATCGGGATGCTCCGCTCGTTGCCGCTGGCATCGGCGCCCTCGGCCACGATCCAGGACGCGCTCTTCTGGATACCGGCCTCGCGCAGAAGTAGCGAGAGCGCCACGCCGGTCCACTCGCTGCAGCTCGTGGAGCCGTGCGTTTTCTGAACGGTCTTGCCGGTCGGCGCGCGCCACTCCGACATGGTGTTCCCAGCGCACTCGATAAAGTAGATGCGGGAACTCGAGGGTAGGCGTTTGATCTCCTCCATGGTCAGGATCACCGGGCGATCGACCATGCCGTGGATCAGCAGGCGGTGCTTCCGGGGGTCGATGTCGGGGACACCGCCGCGCTGGACGTGGAAGTGGAGCGCGGACGGCGTGATGATCCCAAGCAATTCACCAAGCGGTGTCTGATTCCCGCCCATCTCGTCCGTCTTGGTGGCGAGGGATTTCTCCCGGACCGCCTGCTCGAAGCGAGAACGCTCCCCGTAAGGTCTCATCGGCCCTCCGAGGACCTTCGAGGGGTCATCGGGCGCTGGCGGGGACTGGGCTTGGCCCGCGGCGGTGGGCCCAGCCGCGGCGAGAGCGGCGCCGAGGGCAACGCCGCGCTTCAGGAACCGGCGGCGATTCATGGGGGACCTCCCTGTCAGTCTAGGGGTTCGCCTTCAATGCCTGCCGTACCCGCTCGGGCAGGAACGGCAGGTGGCGCACGCGCGCGCCGGTGGCGGCGAAGATCGCGTTGGCGAGGGCCGGCGC
>JBGPYK010000245.1:0-4753 GCA_041493245.1 Methylomirabilia bacterium
CAGGCGGCGCTCGTCCGGACCGCGGTTGCGCGCCGGAGCGGGGGCGAGATCCTCCTCGACTACCAGATGATCGAGCGCGATGGACGTTGGCTGGTTCGCGACGTGATCGCCGGCGGCTTGAGCGTCGCGGCGAACTACCGCGCCCAGCTCGAGCGGATCCTCGAGAGCTCCTCCGTCCCCGAGCTGCTGGCCCAGATGCGGGCGAAGGTCGACGGAGTCGAGCCCCCGGCCGCGACGGCGCCCACCGTGGAAGTGGCGACCGCGGAGCCGGCGCCTGTGGAAGTGGTGACCGTGGAGGCGTCGCCTGTGGACGCGGCGCCCGCGGTGCGGGATGCGCGCGACATCTCGTCCGAGCCCAGCCGCGTGGATTCACCGACTGAAGCGTCGGTCATCCTTGTCGCGACCGAGGACCGGGCGATGCCGGCGGATCCCAGTCCGCCGCCCCACACGACGAAGGCGTACTGGCTCCAGATGGAGACCGTCGAAACTGCGGAAGAGGCGGGACGACTCGCGACCCGCCTCCGCGAGGGCAAGCTCCCCGTAGAGTTCGAGCAGACGACCACCGGGGGCAAGCCGCTCCTGATGGTCCGCGTCGGACCGTTCCGAGACGCCGCCGACGCCGTCTTCACGCTTCTCGATCTCCAGACCAAAGGGCACAACCCCTCCCTCGTCGCCCAGCGCGACTGACTGAGATGGGGGCCCCGAAATGGCCCCCAAACCCCCCGACGCTCGGAGCGCCCCGGCAAAGCCGTGGCGCTCGACTAGAAACATAGGGGGCCCCGACATGGCCCCCCATACCCCCCCAACGCTCGGAGCGCCCCGGCAAAGCCGTGGCGCTCCTCGAAAACGCCGTTTCGGCCCCGCGCAGCGACCGGCGGCATCGGGCGCTCTGCTCTCGCGTAGACTCGTTGGGGATATGGACGGAGGCGAGAGCGGGAAGATCCGGCTGGGCGTCTCGGCCTGTCTCCTGGGCGAGCGCGTCCGGTACGACGGCGGCCACAAGCGCGATGCCTTCCTGAGCGACGTTCTCGGGCCGTACGTCGCGTGGGTGCCCGTGTGCCCGGAGGTCGAGATCGGGCTCGGCACCCCGCGCGACGCCATCCGGCTCGTGGGGACGGAGCGCGCGCCGCGCCTCGTGGTGGAACGCACCGGCGAGGACCTGACCGCGCGCATGCGGCGCTTCGCGGACACCAAGACGCGCGACCTGGCCGCGCTGGGCCTCGACGGCTACGTGCTCAAGCGCGCGTCGCCCTCGTGCGGCCTCTTCCGCGTGCGCGTGTACGGCGACGACGGCCGGCCCGGCGGGGTGGGCCGCGGCCTCTACACGGCCGCGCTCGCCGAGCGGCTTCCCGCTCTTCCCGTCGAGGAGGAAGGGCGTCTGACCGACCCAGCCATCCGGGAAAACTTCCTCGAGCGCGTGTTCGCCGCGGCCCGTTGGCGCGCGTTCGTCGCCGGCGCGCCCCGTTCGCGCGACCTCGTCGCCTTTCATGCGCGCCAGAAATACGCGGTGCTCGCCCACAGCCCGGCGCGCTACGCGAAGCTCGGCCGGCTCGTGGCCAACCTCGGCGCGCCCGTCACCGCCGCGAAGCTCGCGGCGTATCGCGATCTGTTGATGGAGGCCCTGGCCGTGCGGGCTACGCGGGCGCGACACGTCAACGTGCTCCAGCACCTGGCGGAGTTCTTCAAACGCCAGCTCGGCCCCGACGAGCGCGCCGAGCTGGTGGAGATGCTGGAGAACTATCGCCGCGGTCTCGTGCCTCTCGTCATCCCCCTCACCCTGGTCAAGCACCACGTGCGGCGCCTCGGGGTCGCCTACCTCGCCGATCAGATCTATCTCACGCCGCATCCGAAAGAACTGATGCTCCGGAACCACGTGTAGCGCCGGCGAGCACGGAGAGGGCGCGCGGGCGCGCGGTGTTGTCTATACTCGCGTGGAGCCTACGTGAGGAGCCCCTATGACCATCGCTGACCGCTACGGATTGCCCGTCTCGACCTCGTCGGTCGTCGCCGCCGAGCGCTACCAGGAGGGCATGGACCGGCTCCTCGCATACGGCGCCGGCGCCGACGAGAGCTTCGCGGTGGCGGTGGCGGCCGACGAGGGGTTCGCGCTCGCTCATCTGGGCAACGCGCTCTTCGCCTTCTTCCACGGTGACGCTCCGGCGGCCCGCGCCGCCGTCGCCGCCGCCCGCGAGCGCGTGGCGGGCGCGACCCGGCGCGAACGCCAACACGTGGAGGCGCTGTCAGCCGTCGTCACCGGGGAGACCGCCCGCGGGCTCGCACTGATCGAGGAGCACGTGGGAGAGTTCCCGCGCGACGCGCTGCTCGTGAACCAGGCGAGCAGCAGCATCGGCTTCGGCGGGGGGGCGGACCGCGAGGAGCAGCGCCGGGCCTTCGTGGAGCGGCTGGCCCCCGCCTACGGCGACGACTGGTGGTTCCAATCCGCCCTGGCCTTCACCTATCACGAGGTCGGCCGGCTCGAGGAGTCGCGGCGGCTGTCGGAGCGCTCGCTCGAGCAGTATCCGGGCAATGCCAATGCCAGCCACAACATCGCCCACGTGTACTTCGAGACCGTGGACAACGACGGCGGCGTCGCATTCATGGAAGACTGGCTGGCGGGCTACGACCGCCGCGCGCCCTTCCACTGCCACCTCTCCTGGCACCTGGCCCTGTTCGAGCTGCACCGCGGCCGCGCCGCGCGCGCGCTCGAGATCTACGAGCGGGACATCCGGAGCGCGTCCAGCCCACGGCATACCGTGATGGACGGCTCCGCACTCCTGTGGCGACTCGGGCTCTGGGGCGTTCATGAGGGCCCGCTGCCGTGGCGGCCGCTCGCCGACCTCGCGACGCGCGTCTCGCGCCCGGGCTTCGTCTTCGGCGAGATCCACGCCGCTCTTGCCTACGCCGCGAGCGGTGACGAGCGCGCCCTCGCGGCGCTGATCGACGGCCTGCGCGCCCTCGACGCCAAGGGCCATCCGATCGCCGGGCCCGTGGCGCTCCCGCTGGTGCAGGGCATCGCGGCCTATGTAGCGGGCAATCATACGGACGCGCTCGCCCACCTCGAGCCCGTCGAGCGTGAGATGCACCGCGTGGGGGGCAGCCACGCCCAGTGGGAGCTGTTCGAGGAAACGATGGTGGTGTGCTATCTGCGGCTCCGGCGCCACGAGGACGCCGCGCGGCTTCTTCGCCGCCGCTTGGAGGGCCGCGCGTCGCCGCGCGACCTGATCTGGCTCGCGCAGGCGCAAGCCGGCATCGCCCAAGGCGCGACAGCGCCATGACCTCGCTCGCCTAGTAGGACGCGGAAAAACCCGCAGGCTGCTCAAAAAGGCCCAGATGCGAGGCGGCGCCCGCCGGCTGCACGCGAGGCGTACTCCCTGTACGTTGAGCGTGCAGCCAAGGGCGCCAACGAAGCAGATGGACCTTTTTCAGCAGCCTGCTAAGCGCCGACGGTTGCGCGGATGCTGGCGAGGTGCTCGTCGATGTGGTTGATCAAGATGCCGATCACGACCTGCTCGGCGCTCATCGGCGGCATCCCCGTCAACACGGTGCCGCTGCGGGCCAGGTCGGCGTCGCTGAGCCCGTGCACGAGCGCCGCCGCCGCCGACGCGTTCTTCTTGTGGAGGGCGAGGGTCTCGACCTTCGTGCAGTTCGCGAACTCCTGCGCGTGTTTGGCGTTCATCGCGTGGAGCATGTCCATGGTGAAGTTCGGCACCGATTGCCCCGCCGCTACCGTCTTGATGATCCCGGCGATGCCCTCGTGGGCGCCTGCCACGTGATGTACCACGACGCCTACCGTCCACTTCTCCGCCGACGTCGTCTTCTTCCAGTCGGCATCGCTCAGCTTTTCCATGACGGCCGTCGCTTCCTGAACCTTCGCCTCGAACTGCTTGGCCAGCGCTTCACCTTTGGCTCCCATGGGCTCCTCCTGCTCGACGATTGGGGCTCCGATGATAGCGCGCCGGTCGGCGCGAGGCTACCAGGACGTGTGATGCCCGAGGAACGGGCTGGGGATTCGGCGGATGTCCTGGATGAGATCGGCCGGGATGTCCTGCCGCACCCCGTAGCCGCCGGACAGCGTCACGGTGTCCGCGACGCCGCCGAAGCGCTCGGCGATGACTCGCGCGAGGTCGCGATGGGTGCCCACGGCGGCGAAGAGCCGTACGACGTCGTCCGAGATCTCCGCCGCCATCGTGTCCCACTGTCCGGCCTTCGACATCACGTTGAGCTTCCGGCCCAGCTCCTGGAGGCCGTGCACCTCCAGCACCGGCCAGTACGCGGGCGTCGACGCGTAGAAGGCCACGCGGTAGCGCACCCACTCGACCATCTCCGCCACGGCCGCCTCGTCGGCCCCGGTGGCGATGAACCCGCCGCCCGCGATCTCGAAGCGCTCGCGCGGCCGCCCGCCCTTGGCCATCCCGGCGCGCAGCTCCCGCATGACGACCTCGTCGAGGTAGCGCCGCGTGCAGAAGCCGTGCAGACGCACGCCGTCGCCGACCTCGCCGGCCACGCGCAGCATGGCGGGGCCGACGGCGGCGATCGTCACCGGCACCGGCGGCTGGCCGGTGGACTTCGGCGTGAAGTTCGGCGTCATCAGCGTGAACGTGTAGTGCGCACCGCGGTAGTCGAGCTTCTCGCCCGTCTCCCAGCAGCGCCAGATGGCGCGGAGCGCCTGCACGTACTCGCGCAGGCGCGGCGCCGGCGCGCTCCACGGCACGCTGAAGCGGCGCTCGTTGTGGGCGCGCACCTGCGAGCCGAG
>JBGPYK010000370.1:0-3668 GCA_041493245.1 Methylomirabilia bacterium
AGGGCGATCACACGATCTTCGTGGGGCGCGTGGAGTCCGCGAGCGCCGGCGAGGGCGAGCCCCTGCTCTACTATTGCGGGCGCTACCACCGTCTTCGGGGAGACCATCCGTGACCATTCCGCTGTCCCGCCCACCCGTCGACGACGAGATCAAGCAGGCCGTCCTCGCCGCCATCGACTCCCGGCACTACATCCTCGGCCCGCAGTGCAAGGCGTTGGAGGCCGAGCTGGCCCGCTACGCGGGAACCCGCCACGCCGTCCTCGTCAGCTCGGCCACGGCCGCGCTGTGGCTGACCTTCAAGGCGCTCGGGGTCGGGCTCGGCGACGAGATTCTCGTCCCGTCGCACACCGCCTTCCCTACCGTCGAGGCCGTGTGCTTCGCGGGCGCCGTCCCCGTCTTCGTCGACACCGACGACTGGTACACGTTCGATCCGAAGGACGCGGCGGCCAAGGTCACGTCGCGGACGGTCGGCATCGTCCCCGTCCATCTGTATGGCCAGCCCGCCGATCTTCCCGCCGTGCAGGACCTGGCGGCGCGACACGGGCTCTGGCTCCTCGAGGACTGCGCGCAGGCCCAGGGCGCAAGCTGGGACGGGCGCATGGCCGGCAGCTTCGGCCGGGCCGCCGTGCTGTCGTTCTATCCCTCGAAGAACCTGCCCGCGATGGGCGACGGCGGCGCCGTGCTCACGAGCGACGACGAGATCGCCGCGCGCTGCCGGCGGCTGCGCGACCATGGCCGGCTGAGCAAAGACCTCCACGCGGAGATCGGCTTCAACCTGCGCTTCAGCGAGCTGCAGGCGGCCGCGCTGCGCGTGCTGCTGCGCCGGCTCGACGCCATGAACGACCGCCGGCGCGCGCTGGCCGCGCGCTACGAGCGCGCGCTGGCCGGCTTGCCCCTGATACTGCCGCGGGAGCGCGAGCATGCCCGGCACGTGTACCACCTCTACGTGGTCGCCACGCCGCGCCGCGCCGAGCTGGCGGCCTTCCTCAAGGCGCGCGGGATCCAGACCGGTATCCACTATCCGATCCCGAGCCACCGGCAGCCGGCCGTCGAGCATCTGAACCCGCCCGCCCTGCCGCGGACGGAGCAGCTCGTGCAGGAAATCCTGACGCTGCCGATGTCGGCCATGCACACCGACGCCGAGATCGACGAGGTGACGGCCGCGGTCCGCGAGTTCTTCGCCGGGTAGACCGCGGGCGGAGTGATCGTCACGTTTGCGGAGCGGTCGCGGGTGTTCAGAAGTCAAAGCCTGACCCCGCATCGCCGGCGGCTCTTCCTGGGCCAGCTCGTCCGTATCGTGCGCGACCGCCTGTGCGAGGCCGACCGGCGGGAGGCGGTCTTCGTGTCGATGATGGGCGGCGTCGGCGACCTCGTGAACGCCTTCCCTTCCATCGATCGGGTGAGCGAGCGCTACGCCGTGGACATGGGGACGGGCCACGATCCCTATCGCGCCCTCGCGCGGCACGATCCCCACGTGCGGAAGGTCTACTCGCCATTCGTCTACAAGCCGATCCGGCGGGCTCACCGGCGACTGATCGCGCGCGTCCTCTCGCCGTTCTACACGCGCGTGGTCCTCCTCGACGAGCCGGACAGCGCGTGGCGCACGCGGGGCCGGCACGTGAGCGCCGTCTACGCCGAGCGCTGCGGGTGCGCGCCCCCCGCGCGCGGCGCGGTCCATCTTTCCGCCGAGGGGCGGCGCCGGGCGGCGGCGTTCCTGGACGCGCACGGGATCGCCGAGTACGTGTACGTCGTGCAGCTCGTGCGCCGGAGCCGCCCCGAGCGATCGTGGCCGCTCGCCCACTACCACGCGCTCTACGGCAAGCTTCGCGCGGCGTGCCCGTTGCCGCTTCTCGTCGACACCGCGGGCTCGGATGAAACCGACGTGCCGCCGGGCGTGATCCGTGTCGAGGGGGTCGACATGCTGACGGCCGCCGCCCTCATCGAGCGGGCCCGGCTCTATATCGGGCCCGACACCGGCCCCACCCACGTCGCGGCCGCGCTCGGGGTGCCGACCGTCGCCATCCATCTTGGCTACCCTCCAGAGGTCTGCCGGGCTCTCGGGGACAACGTGGTGCTGGTGCGCCAGCGCCGCCCGCTGGAGGACCCGGCGCTGACGTCGCCGGAGGACGTCTGGGACGCGGTGGAGCAGATGCCGGTGGCGGGATGACGGGCGGGCCGTTGCGGATTCTCCAGCTCTATCCCAAGCAGGATTATTTCACGGGCGCCGCCATCCAGCTCCGAGAGCTGGCGTGGGGCCTGCGTGATCGTGGTCACGAGGTGGTCGTGGCGACACGGCCGAGTGCCCAGTGGTCGACGAAGACGCGGGAGGCCGGCCTGACGCACTACGAGCTGCCGATGGCTTCCGAAGTGGACCTGCGCTCGGCCCGCTCGCTGATCCGCATCCTCAAGAAGCACCGCATCCAGGTGGTCCACGCGCACAAGGGCCGGGCGCGGACGCTCGCGCTGATCGCCGGCCTGTTCATCCGCATCCCCGTGCTCGTCCTCCATCGCGGCGTGAGCTTCCCCCTCGATCCGTTCAACCGTCTGGGCTATGTGACGAAGCGGGTCAACGCCGTCATCGTCGTGTGCGAGTCGATCAAGCGCAGCCTCGTCGCCGCCGGCATCCCGGCGGAAAAGATCGAGGTCATGTACCCGAGCGTCGATACGGACCTCTTCCATCCGGGCGTGGACGGTGACGCTATTCGGCGCGAGCTCGGGTTCGGTCCCGATGCCTTCGTGGTGACGCAGATCGGCGTGAGGAGCTGGAAGGGCAACGACGACGTGATCGACGCGATCGCCGAGGTCGTCCCCAAGGCGCCGCACGCCCGCCTGCTCATCGTCGGCGCCCGCAACCCGGCGGCGCTGTGGGCGCGCGCGGAGGGCCACGGCATCCGGGACATGGTGCGCATCGTCGGCTATCGCGAAGACGTTCCGCAGATCCTCAAGGCGAGCGACTGCTGCATCGACGCGTCGTGGAAGGGGCTCGGCCTCACCGGCACGCTGCCGGAGGCGCTGGCGGTCGGCACGCCGGTCATCGGCAGCGACCTCGAGGGCCATCCGGAAGTGGTGCTCCATAGCCGGACGGGCCTGCTCGTCAAGCCGCGCGACGTGTCCGGCATCGCCGAGGCGATCCTGACCCTCGCTGCCGATCCGGAGAGCGCGCGGGCCATGGGCCGCGCCGGCCGCGAGCTGGTGCTGCGTCACTTCGCCACCCGGGTCAGGGTCGAGCGCACGGAGGGGCTGTACCACCGGCTCCTCGCCGCGGCGGCCGGCGCATGAGGCTGCCGCTCGGCCCCTACCGACGGCTCGGGGCGTACGTGAAGCCGCACCTACCCATGATGGGCGTGGGCGCCGGGCTCGCCCTCGTCGTCTCCGCCACGGAAGGCGCGGCCGCCTGGCTCGTCAAGCCCGTCATGGACGACATCTTCATTCGCCGTGACCTCCTGATGCTGAAGCTCGTGCCGCTCGTCTTCCTCGCCGTGTACCTCGTGAAGGGCGTGACGCGCTACTTTCAGTCGTACATCATGGCCGCGGTGGGCGAGCGCGTGGTGGCGCGGCTGCGCCGGGATCTCTACACCCACATCCAGGGCATGCCCCTGGCCTTCTTCTCGGGCGTCCACTCCTCCGACCTCATCTCGCGGATCATGAACGACATCAACCGCCTGGCC
>JBGPYK010000520.1:0-2638 GCA_041493245.1 Methylomirabilia bacterium
ACATCCAGCCCGACCTCGATCGCCGCAGGCCCGGCCAGAGCGCGCTCGTCAGCCAGCGCGCGGAATCGGACACCGTGAAGATCCTCTCCGGCGTGTTCGAGGGGCAGACGCTCGGGACGCCCATCAGTCTCTACATCCCCAACGAGGACATGCGGCCGGGCGACTACCGCGAGATCAGGGAGAAGTACCGGCCGAGCCACGCCGACTACACCTACGACGCCAAGTACGGCGTCCGCGACTGGCGCGGCGGGGGCCGGACGAGCGCGCGCGAGACGGCGGGCCGCGTGGCCGCGGCCGCCATCGCGCGCAAGCTGCTTACCGTACGCTTCCAGGTCACGGTGGTCGCCTGGGTGTCGAAGGTCGGCCGTCTCATCGCGGCCTGCGACCCCGAGCGGGTGACCCGCGCAGAGGTGGACGCGACGCCCATCCGCTGTCCCGACCTCGCCGTCGCCGAGCGGATGATCGCGGCTGTGGAGGCCATCCGCAAGGACGGCGACTCGCTCGGCGGCGTCGTCACCTGCGCCGTGCGCGGCTGCCCGCCCGGCTGGGGCGAGCCGGTGTTCGATCGGCTCGAGGCCGATCTCGCCAAGGCCGTGCTGAGCCTGCCCGCGAGCAAGGGCTTCGAGATCGGCTCGGGCTTCGCGGGGACGGATCTGCGCGGCTCCGAGCACAACGACGAGTTCTACATGGAGGGCCCGCGCGTCCGCACGCGGACCAACCGCTCGGGCGGCGTGCAGGGCGGCATCACCGACGGCGAGACGATCTACTTCCGGGTGGCGTTCAAGCCGACCGCGACGATCATGCGCGAGCAGCGCACGGTCGACATCCGCCACGAGGAGACCACGATCACGGGCCGCGGGCGCCACGACCCCTGCGTGTTGCCCCGCGCGGTCCCGATGGTGGAAGCGATGACGGCCCTCGTGCTCGCGGACCACGCGCTCATGCACCAGGCCGTGACCTCAGGCGACGCACGGTGAGCGGCGCGATCACGGAAGCCGAATGAAGATCGGCATCTTCTACGAGTTGCAGCTCCCGCGCCCCTGGCGCGAGTGGTGCTCCAAGTTGTACAGCGATGGAACTCCTTTTCGAAGCCTTCCTCGGGCTCCATGCGAACCATCAGCAGATACTGGTCGAATGGCATGGCGTTCCTCCTTCGTGGTCCGCGGGGCTCAGAGTTCCACGACCTGCTTCAGCTCGGCCGCCCGGTAGGCGGCCTCGACCACTCTCATGGCCGCCAGGTTGTCGTGGATGTCGGCCACGGGCGGGCGTCCCTCGCGCAACGCGTCGATCGAGTCCTTGATGAACGAGCCGTAAAAGGAAGTCTGGCCGGTGGGACCCGGGACGTGGTGCGCCCGGCCATCGTTGTCCACCCAGAGCATCTCGTCCTCGCGCACCTCGTAGTACCCCTGCCGGCCCCGCCCGACGCACTCGAGCGCGCGGCCCTTCGCGCCGCCGGGAAGCGAATAGCCCGTCTCGATGCGGCACGACGTCCCGTCGGCGGCTTCCATCGCGATCAGCGAGTAGTCCTCGACCTCGGTGTGGTTGGTGCGGCGGTTCATCGTGGCCCACAACCGCTTCGGCGGCTTGCCGGTGAGATACACGAAGAGGTCGGTGAAGTGGATGCCGAGGTTGAGCGTGCAGCCGCCCCCGGCGCCCGCCTTCGTCAGGATCCACTCGGAGCCGGCCGTGTAGTAGCGACTCACGGGCCCGGTCTGGAAGCGGAAAGCGAGGAACGCGAGCTCGGAGCCGGCGCCTTCGAGCTCCCGGATCTTGTGGACCCAGGCGGGTGACCGGAACGTCAGCGGCACGGCGACGAACGCCTGCTGGCGTCGCGCCTGCTCGGCCAGCGGAGCGACCTCGGCGCTGGAGAGACCGAGCGGCTTCTCCATACCGAACGGGAGCCGGCGGTCGAGGAGGTTGCGCGCGATGCCCGCCATGTCGCGGTGAGCGCCGAGCGCGAACACGAAGTCCGGCTTCTCGCGGTCGAGCATCGCCCCGTGATCGGTGTAGGAGCGGCAGCCGATCTCCCTGGCCACGCGCTCGGCCACGGCCGGTGTGTGGTCACTGACCGCTGCCACCTGGATGCCCTGGGAGACGAGCTTCTCGTAGTAGAAGCTCGCGTGCCAGTGGCCGACCTCGATCAGACAGACTCGCGTGTTCACTCGAAACCCCCTCCGGTCACCGGCGCTCGCGCCCGGCGGAATCTTCGCCGCTGAATGGGTGTTGTGGCTAGGGTCTTGTCCAGTTCTGTACCGCGAGTCGTGGAACACGACGGAACTCGGCCTCGTTGTTGGTGACCAAGGCCGCTACGACGAGTATAGACGACACACGATGATCATGCGCGAGCAGCGCACGGTGGATCTCGCCGTACGAGGATCTCAAGCTCAAGGGTCGCTGACGTTTCGGGCCTCGGTGTATGCTGCCTCCGCACGTCCCACCCGGAGTCGCTCGAACGCTTCCGGGGGAAACGGAGGACACGTGAACGTTCGCCGCTCGTTGCTGGCCTTCACCGTTGCGCTCACCTTCATCGCGTGCCTGTCCACGCCGGCCGCCGCCGCGCCCGAGGGGCAGATCACGTTCGCGCTGCACGTCACGCTGGCCCCGACGTGGTTCGATCCGGCCGAGACGCCCGGCGTCA
>JBGPYK010000447.1:0-3119 GCA_041493245.1 Methylomirabilia bacterium
ACGAAGCCGACGCCGCACGCGTCGTGCTCGTGGGCCGGATCGTATAGACCCTGGGCGGACGGCGGGCCAGCGGATGGTTCCGGATGTTGCGGCTTCATCGACATGCCTTTCTTTCTTAGGCTCGCCTCGGCCGGCGGGGCCCCAGCTCGATTTCCGGTCATTTCACCGCTCGGCTCGCCGCCCGAGCGCGGCTCACCTCGCACGACCACTTGTGAAGAGTTGCACGATACTACTCAAGTCCAGTGCATTAGTCATCGCCAAAAAATAGGATCGTAGGTATAAGTAATTCTGATAGTGTAAAATGGCGCCGTGAACCTCGAAACCCTCCGCCTGTACTGCGACGTGGTCCGCCTCCACAGCTTCTCCCGGGGCGCCGAGCTGAACGTCGTCTCCCAGTCCGCGGCGAGCCAGGCCGTCCAGCAGCTCGAGCGGGAACTGGGCGTGGCCCTGATGGATCGCACACGGCGGCCCTTCGTCGTCACCGCCGAGGGGCAGGTCTTCTACACGGCCTGCCGCGGGCTCCTCGAGTCGTGGGACAAGGCGAAGGGAGAGATCGCCGCGGTCAAGGCCCAGGTCGATGGCACGGTGCGGGTGGCGGCGATCTACTCGGTCGGGCTCCACGACATGAGCCACCACCTCCAGCGCTTCATGTCCCTCTATCCCAAGGCGCGGGTCCAGCTCGAGTGCCTCCACCCCCACAAGGTCGTGGAGGCGGTGCTGAACGACGAGGCGGACGTGGGGATCATGTCCTACCCGCCTCAGGACAAGGCGCTCTCCGTCATCTCGCTCCGCTCGGAGCCGATGGCGTTCGTCTGCTACCCCGGGCACCGGCTGGCCCGCCGGCGGTCGGTCACGCCGGGGGACCTCAATGGCGAGCCCTTCGTCGCGTTCGACGCCGGGTTGACCATCCGCAAGGCGATCGATCGCGCGCTGAGGCAGCGGAACATCAAGCTCAACATCGTCATGGCGTTCGACAACATCGAGACCATCAAGCAGGCGATCATGATCGGCGCGGGCGTGAGCCTGCTGCCGCGCCACACCGTCGAAAAGGAGGTCGGCATCCGCACCCTCGCGGCCGTGCCCTTCGGCCTCAGCGATCTCGTGCGGCCCATCGGTCTCATCCACCGCCGCCAGAAGGCCCTCACGCCGGCGGTGAGCCGCTTCATCCGCCTGCTCCAGGAGCCTGACGCAGCGCGCGAGCCGCACCCGTCACCAGCGTGAGTTTGAGGGGGGTCGCCCAACTCAATAACAGGACATAACCAGGCAATAAGCCTTGCCCTTCCTGATGCGGTCCGCTAGCATGGGATTGTTCGCTGAGGGCCCTCGGCGATTGTCCCCCAGGCGATCCGATCGCGGGGCGCGTGTGCGGTGAAGCGAGCGAGGGTGGCGCGTGGAGGCCATCCACAACGAGACGAAAGGAGCGTCGATGAGCGAGGCGGCGGCGCCCGTAGCAGGGGCCAAAAAGATTCGCAAGGACCTGGATCGCGCGGTCATCCGTTTCGCCGGCGATTCCGGCGACGGCATGCAGCTCACGGGTGAGCAGTTCACGACCGAAGCCGCGTGGGCCGGCAACGACATCGCGACGCTGCCGAATTTCCCCGCCGAGATCCGCGCGCCCGCCGGGACGCTCTACGGCGTCTCGAGCTTCCAGCTCCAGTTCGGGAGCCAGCGCGTCTACACGCCCGGCGACCGGCTCGACTGCCTGGTGGCGATGAATCCCGCCGCACTCAAGGTGCACCTGCGCGATCTCAAGACGGGTGGGCTCCTCATCGTCAACACCAGCGCCTTCGACAAGCGGAACCTCGATAAGGCCGGCTACGCCGCGAACCCCCTCGACGACGCGACGCTGAGCGAGCGCTACCGCCTGCACAAGGTCGACATGACGGGCCTGACGCACAAGGCGATCCAGGACCTCGACCTCAACACGAAGGAGAAGGACCGGACGAAGAACTTCTTCGCGCTGGGCCTGGTCTCGTGGATCTACACGCGGCCCCTCGAGCCGACGCTCGACTGGATCGGGAAGAAGTTCGCCAAGAACGAGGCGTTCGCCGAGGCCAACACGCGCGTGCTGAAGTCGGGCCACGCCTTCGGCGAGACGGCGGAGATCTTCTCCGAGCACTACACGGTCGAGCCCGCCGAGATGGCGCCCGGCCTCTACCGGGCGATGACGGGCAACCGCGCGCTCGCCTGGGGGCTCCTGGCCGCGGCCGAGCGCTCCAAGGTCCCGATCGTCTACGGCGCGTACCCGATCACCCCGGCGAGCAGCATCCTGGAAGAGCTGGCCATGCACAAGCGCTTCCGGGTGCGGACGATCCAGGCCGAGGACGAGATCGCGGCGGTGACCGCCGTCATCGGCGCCGCCTTCGGCGGGGCCATCGGCGTGACGGGTTCGAGCGGTCCCGGCATCGCGCTGAAGGGCGAGGGCATCGGGCTGGCGGTGACGGCCGAGCTGCCGCTGGTGATCTTCGACATCCAGCGCGGCGGCCCATCGACGGGGCTCCCCACGAAGACCGAGCAGGCCGACCTCATGCAGGCGCTCTACGGCCGCAACAGCGAGTCGCCGGTCGTGGTGATCGCGCCGGCGACGCCGGGCGACTGCTTCTACATCGCGTACGAGGCCGTGCGTATCGCGGCCAAGTACATGGTTCCGGTCATGGTGTTGAGCGACGGGTTCCTGGCCAACGGCTCGGAGCCCTGGCTGATTCCCGACCCGAGCACGCTGCCGCCGATCGACATCCAGTTCCGGACCGACCCCGAGGGGTTCTTCCCGTACCTGCGCGATCCGGCGACGCTCGGACGGCCGTGGGTGCGGCCGGGTACGCCGGGGCTCGAGCACCGCATCGGCGGTCTCGAGAAGCAAGACGTCACCGGCAATATCTCGTACGATGCCGACAACCACGACCACATGGTCCGCATGCGGGCGGAAAAAGTCCGGCGCGTGGCCCAGGAGATTCCGCCGACGTCCATCAACGGCCCGGCCACCGGCGACCTTCTCGTCGTGGGGTGGGGCGGGACGTACGGTGCCATCACGGCCGCCGTGGAGCGCGCGCAGACGGAGGGCAAGTCCGTCGCCTCCATCCATCTGCGCTACCTGAACCCGCTGCCTCCGGACCTCGGGC
>JBGPYK010000159.1:0-5932 GCA_041493245.1 Methylomirabilia bacterium
GGAGAACCTGGGGGTCCAGATGATCCGCCAGGCGGCGGAGCGGACGGGGGAGGCGGTGGGGGACGGGACGAGCACGGCGACCATCCTCGCCCACGCCATTTTCGCCGAGGGCGTGAAGAATGTCGTGGCGGGGGCGAGCGCCGTCGACCTCAAGCGGGGGCTCGACCGCGGCCTGCGCGTGACCGTGACGTCGCTCCGCGAGCAGTCGCGCCCGGTGAAGAGTCGGCGCGAGAAGGCCCAGGTGGCGACCATCTCCGCGCACAACGACTCCTCCACGGGCGAGCTGGTCGCCGACGCGATGGAGAAGGTCGGTGACGAGGGCGTGATCACCCTGGAGGAGTCGAAGACGACCGAGACTCAGGTCGAGGTGGTCGAGGGCATGCAATTCGATCGCGGCTATATCTCGCCCTACTTCATCACCGACACCGAGAAGATGGAGACGGTCCTGGAGGACGTCCTCGTCCTGATCACCGATCGCAAGATCGCGGTGATGAAGGACCTCCTGCCCCTGCTGGAGCGCGTCGCCCAGTCCGGGACGCCGCTGCTCGTGGTCGCCGAAGACGTCGAGGGCGAGGCGCTCGCCACCCTGATCGTGAACAAGCTGCGTGGCTCGCTCCGCTGCGTCGCCGTGAAGGCGCCGGGTTTCGGGGACCGGCGGAAGGAGGTGCTCCAGGACCTCGCGATCCTCACCGGCGGGCAGGTGATCGCCGAGGAGGCGGGGCTCAAGCTGGACAGCGCCGAGCTGGGGGAGTTCGGCCACGCCAAGCGCGTGCTGGTGACGCGGGACACCACCACGATCGTCGGCGGCGCGGGCGAGCGAGCGGCCATCGAGGGGCGCAAGCAGCAGCTCCGCCAGCAGCTCGACAAGGCGACCAGCGACTACGACCGCGAGAAGCTCCAGGAGCGGCTGGCCAAGCTTTCGGGCGGCGTGGCGGTGATCCGGGTGGGTGCCCCCTCGGAATCGGAGATGAAGAGCCGGCGGGAGGCGCTGGAAGACGCCATCGCCGCCACGAAAGCCGCGGTGGCGGAGGGTATCGTTCCCGGCGGCGGTCTGGCGCTCCTGCGCGCCATTCCGGCGGTCGAGAAGGCGGAGGGCGCCGCCGAGGGCGACGAACGCACCGGCTTGCAAATCCTCCGGCGCGCGCTCGAGATGCCGGCCCGGCAGATCGCGGAGAACTCCGGTGTCGACGGCGGCGTGGTGGTGGAGCGGATGCGCAGCGGCGTGCTGGGCTTCGACGCCGCCCGCAAGGAGTACGTCGATCTCATCGAAGCCGGCATCGTCGATCCGACCAAGGTCGTGCGGGTGGCGCTCGAGAACGCGGTGTCCGCCGCGAGCCTCCTCCTGCTCACCGAGGCGACGCTGACCGAAGTGCCGGAGCCCAAGGACGAGAAAGGCCCGGGGCTCGAATGAGACGCCTCCGCGCCCAGCGTCGCGCGCACGAGCGCGGGTGGGGCGGCGGGCGAAGGATGCGGCCGCCGGCCAGACCGTGCACGACACGCAAGGAGCGGTCATGGACGCGTTGATCAGGAGTTGGTGGCTGCTCGCGCTGCGCGGGGTCCTGGCCCTGGTCTTCGGTCTCGCCGCGATCTTTCACACGCGCATCACGCTCGGCGAGTTCGTGTTGCTCTTCGGCCTTTACGTCGTGCTCGACGGGCTCGGCTCGATCGTCTCGGCGATGCGAGCCGACGACGGTGCGCTGGCCGGGTGGCCGCTGCTCCTCGAGGGCGGCGTCAGTGTCGCGCTCGGCGTCATCGCCTGGGTCTCGCCCCGCATCTCGCCGACGCTGCTCTTTCTCATCGCAACCTGGGGCATCATCACGGGCATCCTCGAGATCGTCGCCGCGGTGAAGCTGCCGCAGCCGTCGACGACCCAGTGGTGCCTCGCGCTCTCCGGGGTGTCGTCGGTCCTCATCGGTATGCTCCTGCTCGGATTGCCGGCGGCGGGCGTGGCGTCGATCATCAGGCTGCTCGGCCTCTACGCGTTCGTCTTTGGAGGCTTGATCCTGGCCGCCGCGTTCCGTCTGCGGACCGGCCGGGGCACCGTCCCCCTCCTCGCGCCGCGCTGAAGACGCCCGCGCGGGGGGGAATCGTGGGGGAGGTCTCGAGGAGGAAAGTGATGATGAGGCAGAGGGTTCGGACGGCGGGACTCTTCGTGATCGCCGCCGCGGATCCTACGGAGCCCTGAGGCATGACGAAACGGCCTCGATTCGCTGTGGTGGTGCAGTATCACCGCATGGAACGCTCGTACGGAAGCTTCGCGCGGAGCATTCGGCTCCACGTGCCCGTGGACGCGGGAAAGGTGGACGCGAGCTTCAAGAACGGGCTGTTGACGATCACGCTGCCCAAGACGCCGGCCGCCAAGGGCACCATGATCCCGGTCAAGGAGGGCTGATCGGCGCGCGGCATGCCGGGGCCTGCGGAGTCCCCGCCGTGAACGTCACCTCGACGACGCCGTACTCGAGCTTGCGCTCCACGATCGTCGTGAAGCGCGTGATGAGATCGAGCATCCGGGAGTTGCCGGCGAGGACATAGGCGCAGAAGCGACGGAGTCCGCGGGCCTCGGCGGCCCGCAGCAGATCGTGCAGCAGCGCCGTCCCCAGGCCCTTGTTCTGCCAGCCGTCCTGGACGACAAAGGCCACCTCCACCGTGTCCGCGCGCGCCGTCGGCTCATAGCGCGCCACGCCGGCGACCTCGAGGCCACGGGGCGTCCTCACCTCGGCCACCAGCGCCAGCCGCCTGACGTAGTCGACGTTGGCGAGCATCCGTGCCCAGTCCGGCGGTAAGCGCTTCATGATCGTGAAGAAGCGCTGGTAGGCGGTGTGCTGGCTCAGCCGGTCGTAGAGGGCGATAAGCCGGTCGGCATCCTCCGGGCGGATCGCCCGGATGAAGACAGGCACGCCGTCTGTCGTGGTGACGGTGCGTGTCAGCTCTTCGGGATAGCGCGCGGCGTCGCTCATCGGAGATGTCCGGCTGCCGCCCCACTGTACGTCCTTTTGCGCGTCGCAAGCCGCGTGGTTTTGCTGGACGAGGCGCTGGCACCTGCTGTTGTTCGTCGACACGGAAAACACTATCGCCGCCGCCGGGGGGTCGAGCACGGTGGCCGTCGGCGCGCGTGCTACACTCGCGCCACAGGCAGCGTGACGTGCGGGCGCCGCGGAACAGCCGGCGAAGAATCCCAGGAGAAAGCCATGGACACGCCGGAGAGCTTCAGCGTCCTGGTCGCCACGGACGGCTCGGAGGAGGCGACGGCGGCCGTCAATGCCATCACCGTCTTTCCGTGGCCCGCCCGAACCCGTGTCCACGGCGTGGTGGCGCGGAGCGCGGCCGCGATGGCCGAGGTGCCCGAGTTCGTCTGGGCCGACATCGATCGCGGCCTCGCCGGCGTCGCCGAGAACGCGCGCAAGGCCCTCGCCGGCCGCTGGCCGGACGCGGAGGCGCGCGTCGTCAACGGCCCGCCCGTCGAGGCCATCCTCGCCCGCGCGCGGCGCGTGGGCGCCCGCGTGATCGTGTTGGGCAGCCGCGGCCACGGTCCCGTCGTTCGGCTGCTGCTGGGCAGCACCTCCCTCGGCTGCATCCGGCGCATGAAGCACGCCGCGCTCGTGGTCCGGGCCCGCCCGCGGACGTTCGCGCGCATGGCCGTCGGCCTCGATGGCTCCGCGCATTCGCGCCGCGCCGTGACGTTCGTCGCGGGCCTCGACGTCCCCGCGGGCGGCCAGGTGACGATCGTGCGCGTGCTCGAGCCAGTCGTGCTGCCGTCGCTCGCGCTCATGCCCGCGGCCGCGCGCTCGGCCATCAGCGCGCAGGCGGCCGCGCTCAACGCCGCCGAAGAAACGAAGGTGCGCCGCGAGGCCGAGACGGCGGCGGCCGAGCTGCGGCGGGCGGGCTGGAAAGTCGACGTCGTGATCCGCAAGGGCGCGCCGCTGCACGAGCTGCTCGCGGCGACGAAGAGGGCGCGGGCTCAGCTCCTGGCCGTGGGCGCCCGCGGCGTCAGCGGCGTCGAGCGGCTACTGCTGGGCAGCGTTGCCGAAGGCGCGCTGCACCGCTCGCCCATCTCCGTCCTCGTCGTGCGCTAGCCCGAGGGCCACCGAAGTCGATCCTACGCCAGCTCCACCTGGGCACTCATCGCGATGGTCCCCTCGGGCGTCACCGCCCACAGCTCGCAGCCTTTCCCGTCCGCGGTGGGACGGCCGCGTAGCTCGAAGGCCGCGGCGTCGAAGAGCGGCGCCCGCGCCTGGGTCGTATACGTGAGGAACGTCCGTCCCGGATGGTGGTCGCGGGCGAAGTCGATCAGCAGCGTGGAGGTGAGCGGTCCGTGGACGACGAGCCCGGGATAGCCTTCGACCTCCATCGCCCAGCGGCGGTCGTAGTGGATGCGGTGGCTGTTGAAGGTGAGCGCCGAGAAGCGGAAGAGCAGCACCGGATCGGGCGCGACGCGCCGCCGCCAGGGAACGTCGGCCGGCGCTTCCTCGCGGCGCGGGGCCTGGTTGCGCTCCCCCGGCTTCACCTCTTGGCGGAACACGGTGCGGCGCTCCTCCTCGAGGGCCAGCCCGTCGGGCCCCGAGATGCGATTGATCACGGTGGCGAACACGAGCGTGCCGGTGCCGCCGGTCTTGACGGCGATGTCGGCCAGCTCGGTCTCGCGGCGCACGGCATCGCCGATGCGGAGGGGCCGGTGGAAGCGCAGGCGCTCGCCCGCGAACATGCGCCGGGGCAGCGGCATCGGCGGCACCACGCCCGTCTCGGCCGGACTCCCGTCGGGCCGCAGCTCGTCGGGCCCGAAGCGCGGCAGGAAGTACAGCGCGTGCCAGCCCGGCGGCAGCGCATCGCCCGTCTGAAACTCCGGCTCCGCGCGCCCGAAGGCCAGACGCAGCAGGTTCGCCGGCCCGGCGGTGATCACGTCCGTCGTGACCTGCCGCCGGCCGATGTGCTGCTTGAGGGTCTCCAGACTCAGCTCGGTCGTGGCCATCTCTCGCCCGGCCTGGATTCTACCGCGGACTCAGCCGATGGCCTCACGCCGGCCCGACTGCGCGGACTTGACGATGGCTTCCAGGACGGCGACGCCGTGGGTCGCCTCGTCCGGTGAGCAGGCGTACGGGATGCCGCGCTCGATGGCGTCGGCGAAGGCCTCCAGCTCGGCGCGCTCGGTGCTCGCCTGCGGATAGTCGATCACGGTGGGTGGCGCGTTCACCATGCAGGTGGTGAGCGACCACGTGTGCAGGTGGGGGATGGAGCCGACCGCGGCCCACCCCTTCGAGCCAAACACCTGCATGCGCCAGCACTCGGCGGTGGCGATGACCGTCCCGAGGTAGCCGGTGGCTCCGTTCGCGAACGTGAACAGCATCGACGTGGTGTCGTCGAGCCCGTAATCGAGGGTGAGCCGGCGGCTCTGCGCGAACACGGAGTCGATCCCGCCCGCGAGGTAGAGCATGGCGTCGACCACGTGCACGCCGCGTCCCGTCATGCCGCCCGCCGGCCCCTCCTCCGCGTGCTGGCGCCAGTGGTCCTTGGGGAAGCGGTAGACGCTCGGACCGTTGAAGTTACCCTCGACGTGAAGGAGCCGCCCGAGCCGCCCGTCCCGCAGCATCCGGCGGATCTCCTGCAACGCGGGCTGATAGCGCCAGTTGAAGCCCACGGCCAGGACACGCTTGGCCTCCGCGCACGCCGTCACCGCGGCTTGAGCACTCGCCCTCGTCAACGTGAACGGCTTCTCGGTGAACACGTGCTTGCCCGCGCGCGCGGCCGCGATCACCTGCTCGCCGTGTCGCGTGTGCGGCGTGGCCAGGACGACCGCGTCGACGCCCGGATCGGCGAGTGCCGAGGCGTAGTCACTGACGAGCGTCAGTCCGTGAGCGTCAGCGAAGGCCCGCGCGGCATCCGGGATGCGCGCGACACCGGCCGTGAAGCGGATCTTGTCGGTCTTACCCTGCGTGCA
>JBGPYK010000209.1:0-5108 GCA_041493245.1 Methylomirabilia bacterium
CAGAAGGGGCTCGACGACGGGCTGATCCTCCTCGTGTTCGTCAAGGAACGGAAGGTCCGCGTCGAGGTCGGCTACGGCCTCGAGCCGACGATCACGGACGTCGTCGTCGCGCGGATCATCCGCGAGGCCATCGCGCCGCGGTTCCGCGAGGGCCAGTACGCCGCGGGGCTGGAGGCCGCCGTGGCCGCCGTCTTCGAGCGGATCGCGGCCAAGGAATTGCCGGCGCGCCGCCAGCCTCGGGGCCGGCAGTTCCCGCTGTGGCAGGTGATCGGCTTTTTCGTGATCTTCGGCACGATCGCCGCCATCCTCCTGCAGGAGGCGTTCAGCTCCCGCCGGTACCTGCAGCGCAACGGCTACACCGCGGGACGCGGCGGCTGGGCTCTACCGATCGCCGTGATCCCGCCGTGGATGGGTGGGTGGAGCGGACGCGGCCGTGGCGGCGGTGGAGGGGGCGGGTTCTTCTCGGGCGGCGGCGGGAGTTTCGGTGGCGGCGGCGGGAGCTTCGGCGGCGGCGGCGCGAGCGGAGACTGGTGATGCACGCACATCCCCCGCGCCATCCGCGCTGGGCCCAGCGACTCTTCAGCGAGCCGGACTTCGTGGCGATCACCGAGGCGGTCGCGCGCGCGGAGGCGACGACCTCCGCGGAGATCCGCGTCCATCTCGAGCGCCGTGTGCACCGGCTGCCGGGACAGCGGGCCGACGCGCTCCGGCGGGCCCGCACGGTCTTCGCCCACCTCGGCATGCATCTCACGGCCGAACATCACGGCGTGCTGATCTACCTCGCGATCCAGGACCGCAAGCTCGCCATCGTCGGCGACGATGGCATCCACGGGCGCGTCGGTGACCGTTACTGGGAGGCCGTGCGCGATCTGATGATCGCGACGCTGCGCGAGGGCCGGCCGCTCGAGGCCGTGCTCGCCGGCATCGCCGAAGTCGGCCGGGTTCTCGCCGAGCACTTCCCGCAGCGCCCCGGCGACGAGAACGAGCTGAGCGATCACGTCAGCGTGCGCTGACGTGGCGGGCTAGGCGACCAGGAACTCCTCCGCGGCGGCGAGCCCGGCGCCGAGCTTCAGCGGGACGCCGAACTCCTTCAGCATCATCTCGACTCCCGCGAGCCCGCCAAGCAGGTCCATCTCGTTGAGGCTGCCGAGATGGCCGATGCGGAAGCCGCGACCCTTCACGTCGCCGAGGCCGATCCCGAGCGACAGCTCGATGCGCCGGTACGCGTGCTGGACGAAGGCGTCGGAGTCCAGGCCGGACGGCATGACCACGGCGGTGACCGTGTTCGAGTACTCCGCGGGGTTGCGACAGAGCAGCTCCAGGCCCCAGGCGCGGACGGCACGCCGGCACGCCTCGGCGAGCCGCGCGTGGCGGGCGAAGACGTTCGGCAGGCCTTCCTCGGTCAGCATCGCGAGCGACTCGCGGAGCCCGAAGAGCAGGGACGTGGCCGGCGTGTAGGGATACTGGCCGCGCCGGTTGCGCTCGATCACCGGTTGCCAGTTCCAGAAAGACCGCGGGCACTTGGCTTTCTCGCTGGCGCTCACGGCGCGCTCGCTCACCGCGAGGATGGCCATGCCGGGCGGCAGCATCAGCCCCTTCTGAGGACCGGTGAGCGCCACGTCCACGCCCCATTCGTCCATCCGGAAGTCGATCGAGGCGAGCGACGACACGGTATCGACGAGCAGCAGCGCCGGGTGGCGGGTGCGATCGAGCGCCTGGCGGATCGCGGCCACGTCGGACGTGACGCCGGTCGACGTCTCGTTGTGGACGACGAGCACGGCGCGGATCTCCTGCGCCTGGTCGGCGCGCAGGCGCTCCTCCACGGCCGCGGCCGGCACGCCCGCCCCGTAGGGGAGATCAAGCCGGTCGCACTCGACGCCGAAGGCCGACGCGGTCTTCGCAAAGCCCATCGAGAAGTGACCGTTGACGCACGCCAGCACGCGATCACCGGGTGAGAGGGTGTTGACGATCGTGGCCTCCCAGGCGCCGGTGCCGGAGCCGGGGTAGAGCACGATGTGACCGCGCTCGGTCTGAAAGACCGTCTTGAGACCCTCCAGGCAGTCGCGCACGAGCGCCTCGAACCTCGGGCCCCGGTGATCGATGATGGGCTGCGCCATCGCGCGTACGATCCGGTCGGGAACGAGCGTCGGACCCGGGATTTGTAAGAAGGGCCGTCCTGACATGGCATCGGGAGTTTATCATCGGCCCATGACCCCAGCCACCCGCGACGAGATCCCGACCCCCGCGCTCCTCCTTGACCTCGACCGCTTCGAACGCAACCTGCAGCGCATGGCGGCGCATGCGCGAAGAGCGGGCAAACACCTGCGACCCCACGCCAAGACCCATCGCTGCCCCGAGATCGCGCGCCGGCAGATCGCGGCGGGCGCGCTCGGTGTCGCGTGCGCCAAACTCGGCGAGGCGGAGGTCATGGCGGCGGCGGGAGTCCGCGGTCTCCTGATCACCACGGAGATCGTCAGCCCGGCAGCCATCGCGCGCCTGATGACGCTCCTCCGCCAGGCGCCCGACACGATGGTGGTCGTCGATCACCCCGACAACGTCACCGCGCTGGCGCGCGCGGCGGCGGCCTCGGGCATCGTCGTCGACGTGCTGGTCGACGTTGACGTCGGCGGGCGGCGCACGGGCGTGGCGCCCGGCGCGCCGTCGCTCGCGCTCGCGCGCGCCGTCGCCGCCGAGCGCTCGCTACGGCTCCGCGGGCTCCAGGGCTATGCCGGCCACTGCGCCCACGTCATCGGTTGGAGCGCGCGGCGCGACGCCTCCCACAAGGCGATGGAGCCCCTGATGGCAACCCGCCGCCTGCTCGAGGGCGCCGGGTTGACGGTGGATGTGGTTGCGGGAGCGTCGACGGGGACCTACGACATCGACAGCGAGCTGGCCGGCCTGACCGAGCTGCAGTCGGGTTCCTACTGCGTGATGGACGTCGACTACCGCCGCATCGGCGGGCGCGCGGGGGAGAGCCTGACCGACTTCGAGATGGCGCTCACCGTGGTCGCCACCGTGGTCAGCGTGCCGACGACCGATCGCGCGATGGTGGACGCGGGGCTCAAGGCCTTCTCCACCGACAAACCGTTTCCTCCCGAGGCGGTGGAGCGCCCGGGGATCGCCTACGAGTTTGCCGGCGACGAGCACGGCCGGCTCACGATCACCGACCCGTCACGCGCGCCCCGCCTCGGCGAGCGCATCGAGTTCTTCCCCCCGCACTGCGACCCCACCTTCAACCTCTACGACCGCGTCTACGCCCTCCGCCGCGACCAGGTCGAAGCCGTCTGGGACATCGCCGCGCGCGGCCGCTCCGACTAGCGGATCACCCCCCCACCCCCTCCCCGCAAGGGCATAAGCGTTAGCCCAATTTTCGCCAACGAAGCCGGAGGTAGGGCGGGGGCTTGTCCCCCGCCGGCGTCTGTGAGCTCGCACACGATCGACCCTGAAAACCGGTAGTCGCACCACCGCTCGACGAGCCCCGACCGTACGGGGTTGTTCAGGACGTACTCGATGGCGTGCGCGAGCCGCTCATCGCCGCGAAGAAGGTGGTCCCAGAAACTGGTCTGCCACAGACCGCCGGCGCGAGCCTGATGCGGCGACGCTGCGGGTTCTCTCTGGGCATGGGCCCGTCAATGGGCTCGCGGCCGACCGGCGGGGGACAAGCCCCCGCCCTACAGCGCCCTTCGATACGCGAAAATTGGGTTAACGCTTATGCCCCGCAAGGGGGAGAGGCTTGAGGCATCGGTTCATCCAGAGGGTTTCTTCTATCCTGCGCGGTAGGCGATCAGGTATTTGTGCTGGCCGTCGAGGATGGTCTCGTTGCGCTGATTGGTGAGAGTCACCCGCAGCGTAAGCAGCCCGGCGGAGCGCTTGCGCTCGAGGGCGACGATCTCGTGCTCGGGCTTCACGGTGTCGCCGATGAAGGCGGGACCGAGGAAGCGTGTCGTCTGCTCCACGAAGGCGACGATCGAGTCCTCGATGAGTGGCGCGAGCGTGGAAGCGCCCACGGCGGTCAGCGAGGTGAGTAGGAGCCCGTGGGCCAGGCGGCGGCCGAAGCGCGTGCGCTTGGCGTACTCGTCGTCGTAGTGGATCGGATGGGCGTCGCCCGTCATCCCCGCGAAGAACAGGAAGTGGGCGTCGGTCAGCGTCTTCGAGGGGCTGGCGAAGCGGTCGCCCACCGCGAAGTCCTCGAAGAAGTGCTGGCCGGCGGCGCGGTCGGGCGTCATTGCTGCTGCTGGATCGCCGCCTCTTCGGCGCGTGTGATCGTCCGATCCGCCTGGCGCCGCTCGGGCGGTTCCTGGAACACGGGCAGGTCGATCTGCCGCGTCTCTTCGTGCAAGTCCACGATGCCCTTGCCCGTCGTCACCTGGGTGAGCACCTCGGCCCGCAGCGTCTCGCGCGCGTTGCCCCGGTAGATCCCCTTGTTGGGCGGCACGTCGTCGTAGTGACGCCCGTGGGCGACGACCACGTACCGTTCGTCGATCTCGCGGTTGTGCGTGGGGTCGAACGGCACCCAGCCGGCGGTCGCCGAGTGGAACTCGACCCAGGCGTGACTCTGGGCCGGCTCCGCGCCCGCCCGCTCGACGTGGAGATAGCCGCTGACGTAGCGACACGGGATGCCGCGCAGCCGCAGCAGCGCGAGCATCAAGTGGGTGAAGTCCTGGCACACGCCGGCGCGCAATTTCAGGAAATCCTCGGTCGTGGAGTCATAGCGGGTGACGTGCTTCCGGTACTCGAACGTCTGGGCGATGGCCGCTCCGAGCCCGCGGACCTGCGCGCCGAGGGGCATCCCCTTGGTCACCTCGATGCCGCCCGCGAAGCGCTTGAGGCGTGGCGTCGCGCGCAGGGGGCCGTCGAGGAGCAGCCAGTCGTGGAGCGGGTGGGGCATGACCGCGAGCGGCGTGGCGGCCTCGACGGTGTCGAGCCGGCAGCGCGGCGGGCGCGTCTCGACGAGCGAGCGGCTGCGGACCTCGATGCGATCGTGGAACTGGGTGACGGCGAAGTGGTGCACGACGTTGTCGTTCCAGTCGCGGTACCGCGAGATCTTCGTGGGCGGGCCGGCGGCGAGCACGAACGAGGCGACCATCTGACTCACCGTCGTCTTGGGC
>JBGPYK010000085.1:0-7887 GCA_041493245.1 Methylomirabilia bacterium
CGCTCGGGCGACCTGATGCGGAGGCACCCGTCCGGCTCCTACCTGGTGGAGGGCCGGATCAAGGACCTCGTCAATCGCGGCGGCGAGAAGATCAGCGCCGAGGAGGTCGAGAACCTGATCCTGAGCCACCCCGGCGTGCTCAACGTGGCGGTGGTCGCGATGCCCGACCCCGTGCTGGGCGAGCGGGCGTGCGCCTACGTCATCCCCCGGCCGGGCGCGCGCCTGACGCTCGCGGAGATCACGCGGTTCCTCTCGGAGGACAAGCGCATCGCGCGCTTCAAGCTGCCCGAGCGGCTTGAATTGCGAGAGCGTTTCCCGACCACCGCGGTCGGAAAGATCTCGAAGCGAGACCTCCGTGAGGAGATCCGGAATACGCTGAAAGGAGAGCGGGGACGGACATGAGCGCCATCGTCGAGGAAATCCGCGAGGCATACGCCGGCGTCGGCATCACGCTCGATCAACCGGCCACGTTCGGCACGTATTACCGCCTGCTCTGTACCGGGTGCGGCCGGATGGTCGGCAACGTAGGCGACAAGCTCCTGCCGGGGATGGCGGCGGCGATCGTCAGCGAACAGCGCGACATGTACGCGTCCGGCCTCTTGGGCTGCCCCTGCGGTCACCAGCGTGAGCGCGTCCGAGGCGAGCCCATGAAAGGACAGCGGGCATGAACGAGATGGACACCATCAGGGATGCCGAGGAGCGGGGACGGACCGATCTCTGGCCCTTCTGGCGGAAGGCGTACGCTCAGGGCGATCCCCTGCCCACGTTCACCTCCGTCGGGCCGCGGGCGCAGTTCAGCTTCGACGAGGGCGACCCGCTGCCCGAGGAATACAAGGGCTTGCTGCTCAGAATGCTGCGGCACGAGGGTGAGCGGGCGGGCAACAAGAGCTTCCTCGGGCTCATGGCGACCTGCCTCGATCTCGCCGAGACGCTCTACCCCGGACGTGAGACCAAGCTTCTGAAATCCGAGTACGTGGCGGAAGAGCTGAAGCACGCGATCATGTTCCACCGGCTGGCCGTCGGCCTCGAGCGCGACTTCGCGCTACGCGACGTCCCCTACGCTCACTATTCGTTCCATCTGCCGCGCGAGACGTGGGCCGACGACGCCTACTTCCACTTCTTCGTCGACCTCAACGGGGCCTTCCACTCGCGCGACTGGCGGGAGTCGAGCTACGTGCCCTTACGCCAAATGGCGGCGACGGTCGAGCGCGACGAGCTGGGCCACTCGGAGATGGGCTACTACTTCCTCCGTCAGATCTGCGCGGAGGCCCGGGGCAAGGAACTGGCCCGGCGCCTGCTCGCCAAGTGGTATCCGGCGGCCCTCGACATGTTCGGCCGATCAGACTCGCCGAACGTCCCCAAGTTCCTCCACTGGGGGCTCAAGACCGTCGGCAACGCCGAGATCCGCGCGCTGTACAAGGGCTACGTCGACCGCAAGATCGAAGCGCTCGGTTTCGACGTCCCCGACGAGCGGAAGCACCGGCGCTTTCTCTGATCCCGGCCCTCGGTCCTCAGCGCTGGTACTTGGTTCGCATGAGTTTCTCCTCCGAGGAAGGATTCGAGGCGCGCGGCCGCCCCACTCTGCGCCCTTCATTGAGTGCGGGCCACGAGACAAAGGCCATGTGGCGAACGGCTCATTTTCACGGGTCGGATTCGCTAGCTGCAGACGCGATCTCGGATCTCTTCATCGACGCTCTCGCGCTATTCTGACCGAGGGTGACGGTCATCTGAGGGGCTGAGCACCGTGGGAGGTGGCGCCCATGTTCGACAAGGAAAAGATCGAAGACATCCGTCAGGCACGGCAGGCGTGGGAGACTCGCCAAGAGAAGGCGCTGGCGCCAAGCGCGAGCCACCCGCGCGACCAGGATGCGATGCCCATCGAACGCCGCGGGCTCTACACGCCCGTCCAGCTCGCCGACAGCGGATTCGATTACCTGCGTAACGTCGGGTTTCCGGGCGAATTCCCCTTCACCCGCGGGATCTATCCGTCGATGTACCGCGGTCGCGTCTGGACGATGCGTCAGTACGCCGGATTCGCGACGGCGACCGAGACCAACCGGCGCTTCCGGTACATGATCGAGCGCGGCATGGGCGGCATCAACGTCGCGTTCGATCTACCGACCCAGCACGGGTACGACTCGGACCATCCGCGAGCGCGGGGCGAGGTCGGCAAGGTCGGCGTGCCGATCGACTCGCTGCGGGACTTCGAAGTCCTGTTCGACCGGATCCCGCTCGACCAGGCGAGCGCCGCGAACGCGATCAACGCCCCCGCGGCCGTGATCCTCGCGATGTACGTCGCGCTCGCGGAGCAGCAGGGCCTGCCGCTCGAGCGCCTGACCGGCAGCACGCAGAACGACATCCTCAAGGAGTTCATCGCCCGCGGCACGTACATCTTCCCGCCCGGGCCGTCGCTCCGGCTCGTGACCGACGTCATCGAGTACTGCAGCGCGCACCTGCCGCGCTGGAACTTCATCAACGTCTGCGGCTACCACATGCGTGAGGCGGGCTCGACGCTCGTCCAGGAAGTCGCCTTCGCGCTGGCCGACGCGATCACGTACGTGAAGGCGGTGGTCGATCGCGGGATTCCGGTCGATCGATTCGCTCCGCGGTTCGCCTTCAACTTCACCGCCGGCACCGACCTCTTTCAGGAGGCGGCGAAGTTCCGCGCGACGCGCCGGCTGTGGGCCCGGATCATGCGCGAGCGCTTCGGCGCGACGACGCCCGCGAGCTGCGCGTTCCGGTCGGGCGCCGGGTCGGGCGCCAGTCAGCTCACCGCGCAGCAGCCCGAGAACAACATCGTCCGGGTGACGCTGAACTCGCTGGCCGCGATCCTCGGCGGCGCCCAGTCTCTCCACACGGCCGCGTACGACGAGGCGCTGGCGCTGCCGACCGAGCAGTCGGTGAAGCTGGCACTCCGCACGCAGCAGATCCTGGCCCACGAGGCGGGCGTGGCCGACGTCGTCGATCCGCTGGCCGGGTCGTACTACGTCGAGTCGCTGACGAACGAGATCGAGGAGGCCGCGCGGGCGCTCATCGCCGAGGTGGAGCGCATGGGCGGGATGATCGCCGCGATCGAGTCGGGCTGGGTCCAGCAGCAGATCGCCGACGCCGCGTGGGACTACCAGCGGCAAGTCGAGACCGGCGAGCGGGTGATCGTCGGCGTCAACAAGTACGTCGACGACGAGCCCGGGCGCGTCGAGATCCATCGGCATCTCGAGGACGTCGCCGAGCGCCAGATCGCCGCGCTCGCCGCGCTCCGCGCGGAACGCGACGCGGCCAGAGTCGCCGAGACGCTGGCGGCGTTGCGGGCCGCCGCCGCCGGTGACGCGAATCTCATGCCGGTCCTCGTCGAGACCGTCAAGGCGTACGCGACGATCGGCGAGATCTGCGGCGTCCTGCGCGAGGTCTTCGGCGAGTACCAGGTCGCGCAGATTTACTGAGTGCGCTCAAAACGCGTAAAGCTTTGCGGGATTATCCACGAGGATTTTCTTCCGGATCGCCGGATCGGGCGCCCACACGGGCAGCAGGTTCAGCACGAGGCCGTCGTCGACCTGGAACAATGGTGACACGCGCGTCGTGCTCCCGCCCGCCGAATCCGGATGCGGCCAGTTCGTTCCCCAGATGATGCGATCCACGTTCGCGGCAATCAGCGCTTTGGCGAGCGGCACGAAGCCGGAATAGTCCGCGCGCGGGCCGGCCGTGATCAAATCTTCACGTAGGCCTTCCCCGAGCGGACCAGCTCCACCAGCTCGGCAAAGCCGGGTTGCTCCACGCCGAGTTCAGGCCGCGCGCCGCCGAAATGGTCGAACACGACGGGCACGGGTGAAGCGGCGATCAGATCCTTCATCGCGGAGATCATCGCCAGACTGGTGAAAATCTGGATGTGCCAATGACGGGCTTTCATGCGCTCGGCCGCGGCCTGAAACCGCTGGCGGCCGACGTTCGGGTCGTTGGTGCCGCCGGTCGCGAGATAGAGCCGGATGCCGCGCACGCCGGCCAGGCCCATGGCGTCCAGTTCGCTCTCCCGCGTCTTGTCGTCGATGACGGCAACACCGCGCGCATCCGCGCCACGCGCCTTCATTCCATAGAGCGTGGCCGAGTTATCGGTGCCGTAAACGCTGGGCGTCACGATCACCACGCGCTGCATGTGAAGCGCCTTGTGGAGCGCCGCCATCTCCTCGGGCAGCGCCATCTCCGGCGTATATACACGCCCCGCGAAGAACGGAAATTTTTCGGGATCACCATGAATGTGCGTATGGCAATCGCACGCGCCAGCCAGCACGTCGAAGTTCACCGGCGTGCCCGGCTGCGAGGCTTTGGCAAAGCCGATTCGAGTGCGCATGAGGGTACCGGCAGCAACTGCGCCGACCAGGATGTCGCGTCTTGTAAGCATTGGATTTCTCCCTTGATTAGAACCGCCTTCTTCCCAACTGGACATAAGTTACGCCGCGCGTGATCCCAAGGCAATTGAGCGTCGGCGACATAAAGCCCGTTGTCGGAAGTACTCATCTCCCAGAGACAGATCCGCGGATCGCGCGCGAACGCCTCCGTCGCCCGCGGCGCGACCGGGACAGGGCCAGGACGGCGAGGATCGCCGCCCCCAGGCCGTGTCAATCGTCCGGGACCACGAGAAAAATGAGGCTGCTGCATCATTGACCGGGATCGTCTCGTGCCTCTAGATGTCAGTACCCTGAGGAGGTGCCGGTCCATGGCGAAAGAAGCGGCACGGCTCACGTTCGGACCGCACGCGACGGACGTCGTCGAGGGCATCAACGTGTCCCGGATGCGGGACGAGCGCGCGGTGAAGGCGCGCCAGGCGCTCCGTCAGCACGGTCTACCGGCCGCGCTCGTGACGGGGAGCGACAATGTCCGGTACCTCGTCGGCATCCAGTGGGGCGAGTTCCAGCCCCAGCTCTGTTACGTGCTGTTCTTCGCGGAGCACGACCCCGTGGTCTTCGCCCACGCCGGTTGCTACCACCAGTTGCCGGACCAGTGTCCGTGGGTCGAGGAGTGGCGGATCGGCCGCTCGTGGCTGGGCGGCATCGCCGGGGCGAACGCGACGGCCGAGGAGACCGCGCTCTTCGCCTCCGAGATCAGGGACGAGCTGAAGGCGCGGGGGCTCGCGGGCGAGCGGCTGGCGGTCATCGACTTCGACGCGACCTCCTGGACGGCGCTGAGGGACATCGGCCTCTCGACGGTCGACGGCAGCGAGTGGCTCCTCGACGCCTCGCAGACGAAGACCGTCGACGAGATCAACTGCCTCAAGATGACGGCCTCGCTCTGCTCGGCCGGCTTCCAGAAGGCGCTGGAGGTGCTGCGGCCGGGCACGGCGCAGGGGCAGGTGGCGCGCGCCGCCACGAACGCGATCGCCGAGGCGGGCGCGGAGTTCGCGCGGGCGCGCCCGGTCTCCGGCCCGCTCAGCTTCGAGCGCGGCATGACGTACAACGATCGCCGCATCGAGCACGGCGACCTCGTGTACATCGCGGCGTGTGGCACCTCCTACCTCGGGTACGCCGCCTGCCTCTACCGCCAGTACGTCGTTGGGCGGAAGCCGACGGCCAGGGAGATCGGGTGGTACGACGAGCTGCGGGATCGGATCGATGCCGTCATCGATGCCGTCCGACCCGGCGGGAGCACCGCCGACGCCGCGCAGCACTTCCCGCCCGCGTCGAAGTGGGGGTACCGGGACGAGGCGGAGGTGCTCACCGTCGAGATCGGTCACGGCGTCGGGCTGGTGAACCTCGGCGGCCGCCACGCGCACTACAACCGGCCCGTCATCAACCGCCAGTGGTCGATAAAGCACCCCCAGATCTTCGAACCGGGCATGGTGATCGCCGTCGAGAGCCTGGAGGGCGAGCATCGCGTCGGCGGCGTGCGGCTGGAGGACATGGTGGTCGTCACGGAGCGCGGGGCCGAGATGATCGACTTCTTCCCCCGCGACGAGATCCTCGTCGCCGGAGCCTGAGGCCCCGACGACCTGCGCCTACGCGGCGATGATCCGCCTCGCGACCTTCATCCGCTGGACCGTGTCGCCGGCCAGATGGCTCCAGATGATCCCGTCGCGTACCAGCTTTTCCGCGCCGGCGTCGATCATGCCACCTGCGGACCCGTGGATGTCCATATTGAGCCGCGTCACTTCCTGCACCGCGTCAGTCGAAAAATTCATCACGAGACCGGGATTCGCGGAATGCAGTCTGCGATCATGCTCCCAGGCCACGCGCATCACGAAGGAGCGCAGCGCCTCCGTGAGCATGTACATGCGGCCGATCTTGAGCTGGACGAGCTGCTGCTCAGCGAGCGGCGGGCCGCCGGGCGTGGGCGCCGTGGCCCGGTGCAGGGCTGATTCGCACGCCGCCTCGCACACGCCGAGCGCATTGGCGGCGAGTTCGAGGTCGCCGAACAGGTCTCCGCCTGTCCGGTCGCCGCCGGCTTTCCTGCTGCCGTCGCCGACCTCGCCGACCACGTTGGCATGCGGCACCCGCGCGTTCTCGAAAATCAACTCCGCGTTCTGGTAGAAACGCCAGCCACTCTTGTTGAACACCTCGCCGATGCGGAAGCCGGGCGTATCGCGCGGCACCAGGAACATCGTGGTGCCTTCGCGGACGCTGACGTTGGGGTTGGTGCGCGCGTCGACGAAGAACAGCTTGCCGACGTTGGCGTTGGCAATGAAGCACTTGTCGCCGTTCAAGATCCACTCGTCGCCGTGACGCTCGGCCCTGAGCCTCAAACCGGCCTTGGGATCATCGGCGGGCGGCAGGCGATTGTCGGAGCCGGCATTGGGTTCGGTGATGCCCTTGCCGAGCATGTAGGTGTCGTCTTCGAGAAAGGGCTTCAGAAAACGCCGTTTCTGGTCATCGGTACATGCGGCCGCGATCAGGTGACTCCACTTCCAGCACTGGCTGAACGCTTTCGAGATCGCGCTGTCGGCCCGGGCGAGCTCGGCCATCACCAACGCCTGGGTCACGAAATCGAGGCCGTGTCCACCCCACTCCTTCGGCACCGCGGCAGTTCGGAACCCGAGCTGGGAGCCCTTCTTGATGATGTCCCAGTCCCAGGTCCGGCGCGGGTCGGTGACGTGGTCACGCTGCAGTGAAATCGGCCGGATTTCTTCGAGCGCGAACTTGCGCGCCTTCATCTGCCAGGCGCGCTGCTCCTCGGTCAAGGAAAAATCCATGGCCCTCCTCTCATGTCGCGCTCGACGGAGTCGGCGGCCGGCGATAGCCCGCCAGCGCCTCGGCGATGTGTAGCTTCGCGTCGGGCGCGTCCCCGGAGTGCAGGAACACCAGTGCGTCGTGAACGTACTTTTGCATAGGCATGTCGCGCATCACGCCCATTGCCCCGAACACCTCCGCGGCTTTCAATGTGGCCTCGTGCACGGCGGTGGAGACGAACGCCCTGGCGATGGCCTGGAGCGGAAGGTCGGCAATGCTGCGGTGGGCGACGGCCTCGGGATGGTCGGACGCCCAGGCCGCCTGCCAGACCGTGGCGCGCGCCACTTCGAGCTTGATCGCGATCTCCGCCAACATGGCTCCGATCGCCTGGTGCTCGATGATCGGCCGTCCTCCCTGGACTCGGAGTTTGGCATAATCGAGCGCGGCCTCGAACGCGGCGCGACCGACACCCAAGGTCATCGCCTCGACGTAGGGTGTGCCGCGGCCCGACGATCCGGTGGCGCGGAGGGCGGGGCCCGTCGCGTCGCCGCCAAGGGCGCTGTCCGCCGGCACCCGGCAGTGTTCCAGGAACAGCGCGCCGCCTCGCCCATGGTACCAACTGCGAACCGACTGGCCGTCGGCAGCGACGCCGAACGTGTCCGGTTCGCGCACCGCAACACCAGGCGCATCCCGCGGCACCAGGAAGGTCCGCGGTTCAGACGCGGCGGGCGCGGCC
>JBGPYK010000499.1:0-2796 GCA_041493245.1 Methylomirabilia bacterium
AGGTCGTGCCGCACTCGGCGTACTTCGGGCCCGGGCTGCTCGCGTCGATCCACTGCATCGCCGCGATGCCGGCCGAATCGCTGGTCGAACGCTTCTACTGCGACTTCGCCGAGAACCCGTTGGGCGAGGCCATCAACCCCACGCGGGGCCGCATCGCGGTGCCCCAGGGGCCGGGGCTCGGGGTGGATCCCGATCCCAGGCTGCTCGAGAAGCTACGGACGAGTTGACGGGCGAGCGGCGGGGGACAAGCCCCCGCCCTACGGCGCCCCTCGATTCGCGAAAACGATCTTCATTTTGCGACTACGTGAACCTTGACCTCGGTCGCGCCCGCGACCGTGCGATAGAGGGGTCAGCGGCCGCGGTAGGTCGCGACCAGCGCCTCCGCTTGGGCCGGGCTCACTCCCGCCAGCTCGAACGTCATGGTGACGTGGGCGAACCGCGTGGGATCCGCGGCGGTACGCACGCCTTCGATCGTCACGTCGGCGTGCGTGAGGGGAACGCCCGTCTCCTTGGCATGGCCCTCGATGAGCGTCACGCCGCACGAGGAGACGCCCGCGAGGAACGCCTCGCTGTTCGTGAGGGCGTCGGGCTGGGGATGTCCCGAGGAATCCAGGATGAGGCGCGCCCCGCGCGCGACGCTCTGCGCACGACCGATCACCCCGCTACTCGACGAACGCACCCTGTCGATCTTCTCGTCGCTCATGCTCGGCTCCTTTCAGTTGACCTTGCGCTCGCGGCCCACCCAGTAGGGCTCGCGGAGCTTGAACTTTTGCAGCTTGCCCGTGGCCGTGCGGGTCAACGCCTCCCGCACTTCGATGGAGGTCGGGCACTTGTAGTGCGCCATGCGGCTGCGGCAGAACTCGATCAGCTCGCGGTCGCCACAGGACGCGCCCGGCCGGAGCACGACGAGGGCCTTGATCGTCTCGCCCCACCGCGCGTCGGGGACGCCGATCACCGCGGCCTCGGCGACGGCGGGGTGCTGGTAGAGGCAGTCTTCCACCTCGATCGAGGACACGTTCTCGCCGCCCGTGATGATCACGTCTTTCTTGCGGTCGGCGATCACGGTATAGGCGCCCTCGGCGTAGCCCCCGTCTCCGGTGTGAAACCAGCCGTCGACCATGGCCTTGGCCGTTTCCTCGGGCTGCTCCCAGTACCCGGCGAACACGTGGTTGGAGCGGGCGAGGATCTCGCCGTCGGCGTCGACGGCCATGCGCACCCCCACGGCGGGCACGCCGGCCCGCGCCAGACGCCCGGCGCGCTCTGCCGGATCGAGCCCGTCCCACTCGCGCGGGGCCCGGTTGATGGTGAGGAGCGGCGCGGTCTCGGTGAGGCCGTAGATCTGGATGAACTCCCACTCGAGCTCGCGCTCCACCCGCTCGATCGTCTTCGAGGGCGGCGGCGCTCCCGCCACCACCACGCGCACGCGCTGGCCGCCGGGCACCGCGTCGCCCCGCGCACGACGTGCCGCCGCCGCGTCGAGCACGGCGGCGATCACCGCGGGGGCGCAGTTGAAGATGGTGACCCCTTCCGCGTCGATGCGCCGGAGGATCTCCTCGCCGTCGATCTTCCGCACGATGACGTGGCGCGCGCCCATCGCCGTCACCGCATACGGCATGCCCCACCCGTTGCAGTGAAACGTGGGCAGGGTGTGCAGGTACACGTCGCGCTCGGAGAGGCCGAGGTGCCAGCCGAAGGTGACGGCGTTCAGCCAGCAATTGCGGTGGGTGAGCTGCACGCCCTTGGGCCGCGCCGTGGTGCCCGAGGTGTAGTTGATCGACACGCCGGTGTTCTCGTCGGTGACGCGCCCGCGCGGCGTGGCGCTGCGCCGGCCAAACATCTCCGCGTCGGTGGCCGCGCCGAGGACCAGACGGTGTTTGATGGCCAGATGCTGCACTGAATCGGCCAGCTCCGGGTCGATGAGGGCCACCGTCGCCCCGGAGTGTTCGAGGATGTAGCGGATCTCCTCCGCGTTCAGCCGGAAGTTGACGGGGACGAGCACGCGGCCGAAGGCGCTCACGCCGAAGAGGCTCACGAGGAACCGAGCGGCATTGGGCGAAATGATGGCCACCCGCTCGCCCGCGGCCACGCCGAGATCGTCGAGAAAGGCCGCCTGGCTCCGACACATGGCGGCGAACTCGCCGTAGGTGATCCGGCCCAGGCTCCCCCCGGGCGGGTGCGGTTCGTCGACGACCGCCTCGCGGTCACCGTAGACGAGCTCGGCCCGCTCCAGGAAGTCGGCCAGCGTGAGGGGCACGATCATGGCGCTCTCTCCTTCGCGATGCGGTGATAGTAACGTAGTTCTGGCCCGGCTCGTGAACGAGCGACGCGCGCGGCGAACGGTGACACGGCGGGAGGGGGGCGGCCGGCGTCCTCTGACCACAGCCGCCTGCGCTCCGATCACCGGCGAGCCATTCCCACTCTGTCCGGCTGTTTCGTTGGATCGCGAAACGGGAATGGGTCACCGTGCGCCGGGATAAACCGGCGAGGTGTTGCGAATGCAAGAGTCGTACGGTGAAGGACTAGCGAGCCACACCGGCCCCGAGTCATGCGCAGGCGTCAGCGAAGGCACCGGCGAAGCGTTGACAGGGGATGGACAGGCCGGGTATGGAGCCGCGAAAACATTCCACCTCCAGGACGCCGACGCCGTGGTGACAGGCGGAAGGCCACACGCCCCGTGTCGCTAGCGCGAGATGCGGGGAGGTCCTGCGCGGTCGAAGACCCCGAGCATGTACGGACACACCTCGCGCGAGAACCGGGAGAGCCCTGGGTCGCCCGCCGGGGAGGGCACGGCGGGCC
>JBGPYK010000337.1:0-3881 GCA_041493245.1 Methylomirabilia bacterium
ATCCTGGCGAGCGCACCGCGAAGCAGCCGATTCACGCTGACCGACCGCCCTCTTTCCGTTTGGGGGAAAGGGGGCTTTTTGTTGACTCATGTCAAAAACTTGACTCATTCGCAACGACTTTGAACCTCCAAGGACTCTAGCTGTGCTCGCCCGACTTTACCGCGCTCGCGGTGTGGCCACTCACCTGCGGCCGCGTGTGGCCAGCCACAGCACGCGCGAGCCGGGTTCGCCCGCAAGGGACAAGGCCGCGGCCGTCAGGTGCAGCGGCGTGTTGGACAGTGCACGACTCAGAGGCCATGCTCCCTCGACTGCTCCGGCTCCCCTCCGATATCGATCCCGAGCCAGCGAGCGACGCCTACACGTCCGGAAGCCGAAAACGAAACAGTTCGGCCCGTCGAAGGTCGCTCGATCCAACCCACGCGCACGAAGCGCTCCAGCAGATCGGCCCCGAGTCGACCACCAAGATGGTAGCGACGCTCGCTCCAATCGAGGCAGGGCTTGCACATCGATGGCTCCGGTCGGTCCTCGGCCATCGTAGCGATCCTTCCTCTCGCGCCAGTCGTCGGGCGCATCGAAACGCGTCTTCATCGGTCACGGCCTCGCGGAGGTTCTTGGTGCGGCGTTTCCACCCCGATACCGGAAGCGGTTGGTGGTGGTGATGCAGTCGTTTCTGGATGCGAGAAGGCATACGTCACAGTCGGACCGATGCATCCTCGCTGGGTGAGCACGGCGAGCGCGCCGAGCATCGTCCAGCCATCGTGCGTGGAGTCGGCGAGACCATCACCGTAGGTGATGCGAGGTATCCGAGGTCGTCGTCGGCCGTCCAGTACCGCTCGAGCGCCGTCACGTCGGTTCCCCAGGTCTCGCCGACGGAGAGCATCGCGGGGAGAGCGTCACCGATGTGCCCGGCGGTGTCAACGTCCATGGGCCCGCGTGCGAGTGGGATGGCGCCCCGGGCCCATCGAGGGCTTCGCGGGGAGGTCCGAGGCGGGCGCGGCTGACGAACGCTGACTCGCCCTCAACGCACGGTACCGCGCGGGAGTCAGTCCGAACGCCGATCTGAAGGCTCGAGTGAAGTGCGCCTGATCGGCGAATCCCACGTCGAGCGCGACCTCGACCAGCGGGCGCTCCTGGTGAATCCGCTCCCGTGCGAATTCGAGACGGCGCATGAGCAGATAGCGGTAGGGGGTGGTTCCGAACATGATCCTGAACTGCCGCGACAGATCGTAGCGAGTCAGTCCTGTGACCGACTCCAGCTCTCGCGAATGCACGACCCGGGTCTTCTCGGCGTCCAGGAACTGCCGAGCCCGTTCGATGGCCCGGACGTCAACGCGTCGGGAGGTTACGGATTGAGGCCTGCCCTGCCTGCTCGGCGTCACGACCGGCATGGGTGCCATGATGTTCGTCGTGGCGCTCGGGCTCGGGAGTCTCGTTCTCGAGCATCCCCTGGTACTCAAGGCGCTCCACTGGGGCGGTGCTGCGTTTCTGCTCTGGCTGTCATGGAAGATCGCGACGTCCGGAAGCCGCATCGACTCGGCGCCGGACCGGGACCCAGTCGGCTACCTCGGCGCTGCGATCTTTCAGTGGGTCAACCCGAAATCGTGGCTGGTGACGGCGAGCGCGGCCGGCACCTTTCTCCCCGCTGAAGCGGGGAGCCCAATCGTGCAGGCTGCCTCCCTCGGGGGTCTCTTCGTCCTGGCCGCCTTGCCGAGTTACTTTCTGTGGCTGGCGTTCGGAGCCACTGTCCAGCACGTCCTTCACAGTCGTCGCCGACTGCGAATCTTCAACATCGCGATGGGCGCGCTTCTCGCGCTATCGATCGTCCTCATCGTCCGGTGAGAGGGTATCGGCGGGCAGCCTCGTGCCTGCCGCCCGTGGACGGATGACATCCGCGACCGGCCGGCCCGAGCTGGAGCGCTGGCTCGCCAGTGCTGCGTTCAACGCGTACTTCGGATTCCGATTGCGCGGGTTCGGCGCCGGCGAGCGCACCATCGAGGCGCCGTTCCGCGCCGAGTTCGAGCGCCCCGGCGGCGCCCTCAGTGGGCCGGCACTCATGGCCGCCGCGGACGTGGCGATCTGGCTGGCCGTCGTCACGCGCCGCGGCACCAGCGAGACGTGGGTCACCGCGGATCTCAAGACCGCCTTTCTGCGGGCCGCGCGCCGTGAGCCGTTCACGTGCACGGCGCGCGTTCTCAAGATCGGGCGGCAGCTGGTCTACGCTGTCGCCGAATGCGCACGCGAGGATGCACATGTACACGCGCGGGATCACGTTCAAGACGGGCCGCGTGCACGCGCGGGCGTGCATCCCCGACGTGCTCGCGCTCGTGGCGGCGGGGCGCATCCATCCGGAGCGCGTGACTGGCGCGGTCATACCTTGGGACGACGCGGCGGAGGTATTGGCTCACCACACCATGAAAACCGTAGTCGTGAGGGACTAACGACCTGCGCGGCAGATCGGGGATGTCCCGGCCAGTGTGCGCGAAGGGCTAAAAGCTGGCGCTGCCGCCAGCGTTGCGCCGCTGCTTCGCCACGACGAACCGCATCGCGAATCTGGCGGTTCGGAGCCGGGACGGCCGCAGAGCAGAGTATGATGCCCTGCCGCCGCGCTCAGCGAACTTCAACGCCGAGCAGGAACTGAAGATTTGTACTGGCTGAATCACTTGGGCCAAACCCACGCGTCGTTGAGGAAGATGCCGTTACCGACAAAGGGGTCAAGGCCTCCGAACAGGACCACCTGCGCGCGGGCCGCGTCGTAGGCTATTGCAGGTAGGTTGCGCAGGGAGGGGCTGCTAGCTGGGCTTTCTTGCGTCCAGTTCGTCCCGTCCCAGACCCACGTGTCAAAGAAGTTGTTGCTACCATTCGCGCCTCCGACCAGGACCACCTGCCCTCTGGCTGTGTCGCCAAAATCGCCTTGCGTCCAAGAGCGCCCTTGGAAGGAGGAGTCGTGATGAATCGTACGACGATCGCGTCGTCGTCATCGCGATGTCGCGGGGGCGGCGAGGCCGCGCCGCGGATGCGACCGACGAGCGACGCACCGCATGAGCGTCTTGACAGACTAGACCAGTCTACATAATCTGATCGGCGTGCCTCGCCCGGCGCGCGGATCCGCCGAAGTCTCGCCGAAGACGAAGATGGTGCTGGCCACGCTCGACCTTCTGCGGCGCAGCGGCCTGTCCGGCGCCGGGATCAACCAGGTGGTCGCCGCCAGCCGGGCGCCGAAGGGCTCCGTCTACCACTACTTCCCGGGTGGCAAGCAGCAGCTCGTGACCGAGGCCCTCCGCGAGGCCGAACGGACGGTGGGCGAGAGCTTCGCCCAGGTCTTTCGCGCCAAGGCCCCGGTCGGCGGGAAGGTGCGCACCTTGTTCACCCGGGCCGCTGCGGGTCTCGAGGCGAACGAGTTCGCGAAGGGATGCCCCGTGGCCGCGGTCACCCTCGATCTCGACCGCGAATCGCAGGCGCTCCGCGCGGTGTGCGACCGGGTGTTCGACCGCTGGGTGGACGTGATCACCCAGGGGCTCGACGACGTGCCTCCGGGCGACCGGCGCGCCGTCGCGCAGCTCATCCTCGCGACGCTCGAGGGTGGGCTCATCCTGGCGCGCGCGCAGGGGACGAAGGCACCGCTGGTGGAGAGCGGGAACACGCTCGCCACCCTCCTCGCGGCACGGTTCGCGACCCGCCGCCGCGGGCGGCGGACGTGATGTCCGCGCCCGAGCGTGACGAGGTTCCCCCGGGCTTCGAGGCCCTGTTCCGCACGAGCCCCTTTCTCGATGCGCTCGGCCCGTTCTACTGCCGCCGCGGCGAGAACGGGCTGGTCATCGGGCTGCGACTGGCTCCCAAGCACGCCAACGCTCGCGGCCTCGCCCACGGAGGGCTTCTGCTCA
>JBGPYK010000115.1:0-6896 GCA_041493245.1 Methylomirabilia bacterium
AGGTTCTCGCAGACGCCGGGGTGCACGCAGGAGAGCCGGCGGCACTTGGACTCGATCTCCGGGCTCTTGCACGCGAGCCGGTACATGTTGGCGGTCGGCCCGCCAAGATCGGTGATGGTGCCGCGGAAATCGCCCTGGCGCCGGAGCGCGCGGATCTCGCGCAGCACGCTCGCCGCCGAGCGGTTCTGGATGACGCGCCCCTCGTGCTCGGTGATCGAGCAGAACGTGCAGCCGCCGAAGCAGCCCCGCATGAGGACCAGCGAGTGCTTCACGGTCTCGTAGCCGGGAATCGGCTCCGTGTACATCGGGTGCGGCACGCGCGTGAAGGGCAGATCGTACAGCTCGTCCATGGAGACCGCGTTCCCGCCGCTGCCCGCGCCGTCCTCGAGGGGAAACGCCGGCGGATTGAAGTACACGCCGCGCTGCCCGTGGCGCTGGGCGAGCGGGCGGGCGTTGCCGGGATTGGTCTCGACCTGGAAATTGCGTGACATCAGCGCGAAGGCGCGCTTGTCGGCCGCCACCTCCTCGTACGACGGCAGCACCACCACCTTGCGATCGGCGACCATGCGGGCCGGGTCGGCCTCGTGGCGCGTCATCTCCTCGTTGTTGATGAGGAACGCCGTGCCGCGCACGTCGCGGATCTGGGCGATGCGCTCGCCGCGGTTCAAACGGTCGGCCACCTCCCAGACGGGCCGCTCGCCCATGCCGAACACGAGCATATCGGCCTTGGCGTCGACGAGCATCGATCGGCGCACTGTGTCGCTCCAGTAATCGTAGTGGGCGATCCGCCGGAGCGAAGCCTCGATGCCGCCGAGCACGACGGGCACATCGGGATAGGCTTCGCGACACCGCTGCGCGTACACGACGGTGGCGCGGTCGGGACGACAGCCGGTGCGGCCGCCCGGGCTGTACTGGTCCTCCGAGCGGTTCTTCTTCTGCGCGGTGAGCCGGTTGAGCATCGAGTCCAGGTTGCCGGCCGACACGCCGAAGAAGAGCCGCGGCCTGCCCAGCGCCCGGAACGCCTCGGCGCTGCGCCAGTCGGGCTGCGCGATGATCCCCACCTTGAAGCCGCGTCCTTCCAGGAACCGCGCGATCAGCACCGGCCCGAAGGCCGGATGGTCGACGTAGGCATCGCCGCTGACGATGACGATATCGAGCTCGGTCCAGCCTCGGGCGTCGAGATCGGCGCGTGAGGTTGGGAGAAAACGGTGGGGCAGGCTAGGCACCGAAACTTGGCGTTCCGAGCCAGCCCGTCTCGGAGACGTCGAGCATGATCCCGTCGGGGCCGCAGTACTTCACCTCCACGTTGCCGTGCGCTTGACGGCCGCCCACGCCGAGCGCCTGGTTGACGTCGTCGCGGCGCGAGGCGCCGGCGGCGGCGAGCTTGTCGGCGATCGCGTCCAGACTCTCCACCTGGAAGCCGATGTGATGGATGCCGCTCCAGCCCTTGCCGCGCTCGGCGCCCGCGGCCGCGTCGTTTTTGAAGTTGAGGATGGCCAGGTTGATGTCACCGTCGCTCAGGAAGCACCCGCGAGTCCCCGGATCGTCGATCTTCCCGATCTCCTTCATGCCGAACACGTCGATGTAGAAGCGGGCCGTCTTCTCCACGTCCTGCGTGGAGAGCGCGATGTGCTTGAGCTTGGGCATGGCGGTCTCCTTAATGGACTACGCCGCGTCGCTGGCCGGCCGAGCCGGCTCGGGGAACGCGAGGCTCACCGGGGCATTGGCCTCGAAGGGGCTCCACAGACCCAGCTCCTTGCCGATCTCCCGCACGGCGGGGAGCACTTCCTCGCCGAGGAGCCGGATGCACGTGCGCGCGTCGTCGTTGGGGACGAAGCCGTCGCTCGCCCAGAACCCCATGATCGACGGCCGGGTCTCCTCGAGCAGGCGCCGAATCTTCGGGATCACGGTCTTCGGCGTCCCCGCCACGATCTGCTGGTCGCGGATCTGGTCCTCGAACGCGGCGCCGCGCGGGTTCGAGCGGCGGCCCACCGCGTATTCCACGAAGGCCTTGCGATACGACGGCGAGAAGTAGCCGGAGGGGGTCGACCACACGGGATGGGCGAGGCCGGTGAACTCGCCCTGCATCCACATGAACTGCTGGGCGTTGGCCAGCGCTTTCTCCTCGGTCTCGGCCACGTGACAGCGCTGCAGGTAACCGCGGTACTCCGGGCCGCCGGCGTAGCCGTGCTCGGCCGCCACCTGGTCGTACAGCTCCCAGATCTTCTTGGTCGCGTCGATCGCCGTGCTGAGCGCGATGTATGGGTAGCGGTGCTGCGCCGCCCACACGACCGTCTCCTTGCTGAGGACACCGGGGATCCACACGCGCGGGTGGGGCTTCTGCAGCGGCACCGCCCACGGGTTCACCACGCGATGCTGGTAGTGCGTGCCTTCCCAGCGGAACGGCCCGGGCTGCGTCCACGCTTTCACGATGAGGGCGTGGGCCTCCTCGAAGCGCTCGCGGTTGAAGGCGGGGTTGACGCCGGTGGCGAGCTGCTCCTGCCCGCCGCCGCGCACGAAGCCCGAGACGAGGCGCCCGCGCGAGACCATGTCGATCATCGCCAGCTCCTCGGCGAGCCGCACCGGATTGTCGGCCAGGGGCAGCGGGTTGCCGAGAAGGACGATCTTCACGCGCTTCGTCATCGCGGCCAGGATAGACGCGAAGACATTGCACTTGGCCTGCATGCAGAAGGGGGCGTTGTGGTGCTCGTTCAGCATGATGCCGTCGAACCCGACCTCTTCGGCGAGCCGGTAGTGCTCCAGGTACTCGTTGTAGAGTCGGCTGCCCGCCACGGGATCGAAGTGGCGGTTCGAGAACATCAAGGCGGTCGCTCCGAAGCGCTTGCCTTCTTCGGCCGGATACGCCGACATCGGCTGCTCGGTGAAGTACATCAGGTGCATCGCGTCTCTCCTCCCGTGTCCGGCCGCCCGCCGCCGCGGCGACTCACGCCGCCCTCACGAACGCTGCGACGAGTCGCGCCAGCTCGTCGGGCTGCTCCATGTCCACGAAGTGCCCCGCGCGCTCCACGATCTCGAGACGCGCGTGCGGCAGCGCCTTGGCGAAGCGCTCGCCGCACTCGAGCGGCACGATCCGGTCGTCACGTCCCCACACGACCAGGGTCGGTGTGGCGACGCCGCCCAGGAGATGGGGAAGGGTCGGGTTGTACATGTAGGGCTTCCACGCGATTCGGAACGTCATCTCGCGGTTCAGGTCCCACTGCTCGAGCGTGGCGGTCGGGGGCTCGGCGCCGTAGACGCGCGCGAACGCGTCGGCGTCGGCGAAGCCCAGACGCACGTAGTCGATGTAGGACAGCAGCGCCTGGTCGGCGATCTCGCCCTGCTCCGGCTTGATGCCCATGGGATTGACCAGCACCAGTCGCTGGAAGGCCCGCGGGGACATCGTCGCCATCTCCGCCGCGATCCAGCCGCCGAAGCCGAGCCCGACGATCGACACCTCCGCGAGGCCTCGCTGGGCAAGCAGCCACTGGTACACGACCGCGACGTCGCGCACGCTGCGCAGCCACGCCGGCCGCTCGGACGCGTCGTAGCCGGGATGCGAGGGCACCAGCACCGTGAAGTCGCGGGCGAGCGCATCGTAGAACGGCAGGCGGTCGAGAGTGCCGATGTCGTGGTGCAGCACGAGCACCGGAGCGCCCGCGCCGGCGCGCGCGACGTGCAGGCCGGCGCCGGCGATCGACACGGTCTCTGACGTCCAGGTGAGGGGACGCGTGCTCATGACAGTGCACAGTGTACCCTACAAGCCTCGCGCCATCCGCGACGGGGACGTCACGATTTCAAAGACGCGGCCAGCGAAGGAGAGGATCATGGCGACCGTGAAGCTGATCGAGTACCCGGAAGCCAGCGCCGAGGTGCGCGCCGTTTACGACGACATCATGGCCACGCGGAAGACCGACCGCGTCAACAACTTCTGGAAGGCACTGGCCAGCCATCCGCCGACGCTGCGGCGCACCTGGGAAAGCGTCAAGTCGGTGATGGCGCCGGGCGCGCTCGACCCGCTCACCAAGGAGATGGTCTACCTCGCGGTGAGCGCCACCAACGGCTGCGGCTACTGCACCGCCTCTCACACCGCCTCGGCGCGGCGGGCCGGGATGACGGACGAGATGCTGGGTGAGCTGATGGCGGTGGTCGGCATGGCCAACGAGACGAACCGGCTGGCCGACGGCTACCAGATCGAGGTCGACGACATGTTCCGGGCCGCGGAATCAAAGCAATGAAGCTGGGCATCTACCTGAACGCGCAGCACCCGGCGGGGGACGACCCCGCGCGGCGCTTCGCCGAAGCCGTGGAGCAGGTGCGCCTGATCCGCTCGCTGGGATTCGACTCGATCTGGGGCGGGGAGCACCACGTCACGCCCGGATTCCATTACTTCCCGCTCCTGCCGATGCTGCAGCGCCTCGCCGTCGAGGCCGAGGGGATGTGGCTGGGCACGAATCTCGCCCTGCTGCCGCTGCACAACCCGGTCGAGCTGGCCGAGATCGGCGCGTTCCTCGATGTGATCACCGGCGGACGATTCATGCTCGGCGTGGGGCTCGGCTACCGTCCTGAGGAGTTCGCCGTCTTCGGCGTGTCGATGAAGGAGCGCGTGAGCCGGCTGACCGAGGGGGTCGAGATCATCGGCCGGCTGTGGACCGAGGACCACGTGACTCACCACGGTCGCCACTGGCAGCTTGATGACGTCAGCATCCGGCCCCGGCCGCTGCAGCGGCCGCGACCGCCCATCCTGGTCGGCTCGCAGGTCCCGGCCGGCATCGCGCGGGCGGCGCGGATCGCCGACGGCTGGCTGGTCGTCCCGATCCCGACGGTCGATGAGTTCGCCGCGCAGGCCTCGTCCTTCGCGGCCGCCCGCTCCGCGGCGGGCCTGCCGAGCGGGCAGATCTGCCGGCTGCTCGAGGTGTTCTGCGCGCCCGACGAGGACACCGCGATCTGCCGGGCTGCGCCGTTCCTGCTGGAGAAGTACTCGGCCTATCTCTCGTGGGGACTCGCCGGCGTCACCATCGACCCCGCCGCCCCACGCGAAGAGCAGTTGCGAAGCCTGGCCGCCAATCGCTTCGCCATCGGTTCACCCGCGCAAGTGGTCGACGCTCTGCTTCGCCAACACCGCGCCGGCGTCACTCACGCGACCATGCGGGTGAGCTGGCCCGGGATGACTCAGACCGACGTCCTGGCCGGCATCGAGCTGCTCGGGCGCGCGGTGCTCCCGGAGGTCCGGCGCCTGACTTCAGCGAGGACTATCCTCACTCTCGGGTTGCCCGCATCCTGAATCCGAGGCGGGTGATCGGCGCGGGGACCCACCAGTTCCAGCGGCCCATCAGCCGCATCGTCGCCGGCACCAGCAGCGCGCGCACGACGGTCGCGTCCAGGATGACGGCGATGCCGATCCCGATGCCCACGGCCTTGATGATCACCGAGTCGGCGAGGGCGAAGGCGAAGAAGACTCCCGCCATGATGGCCCCCGCCCACGTGATGAGCCGTCCGGTGCGCTCCAGGCCGCGGCCCACCGCCTGGGCGTTGTCCCCGCTCCGCTCGTACTCTTCCCGGATGCGGCTCAGCAGCAGGACCTCGTAGTCCATGGACAGGCCGAACACGAGGCAGAACATGATGATGGGCGTCGCGGTCTGGATCGGCCCCGGCGTGAAGTCGAGCCACCGCGACAGGTGGCCGTCCTGGAAGATCCACACGAGCGCGCCGTACGACGCGGTGATCGAGAGCAGGTTCATCACGACCGCCTTGAGCGGCAGGAGCACGGACCGCAAGAGGAGGAAGAGGGCCACGTAGGTCGCGATGACCACGAGGCCGATGGCGAGGGCCGCCCGGTCGACGACGACCTGCATGAAGTCGAGGTCGAAGGCGGTCGCGCCGGTGACCAGGAGCTCGCCGGCGACGGGCGGGTGGGAGGCCCGAATGGAGCGGACCAGGGCCCGCGCGGCGTCGCTGCCGGGCTCGAGCGGGCTCGACGCGGCGAGGACCATGACGCGCTCGCCGACGGTGCGGGCAAAGGCTTCCGCCAAAGGTGGCGGACGCAGGGCGGCCGGGAGAGCGGCGAGCTGCGCTGACGCCTCGCGGCTCATTCCCGGGAGATCCACGGCGCTCGCCACTTCCGTGACGCCGGGCTGACGGGCGAGCCAGCGGCCCAGCTCCCAGGCCTGGGCGACGCGTCCCGGCGCGAGCGGCGATCCCTCGGGGTAGCTCAGCACGAGGAGAATTTTACTGGCGTCGCCCCCGGGGAACTCCCGCCGGATCAGCTCAGCGCCCCGGCGCGCTTCAGCCCACCGCGGTAACGACGTCACGTCCCCCGATCCGAGCCGGAGGTGCAGGAAGGGAGTTCCCAGGAGCAGGAGCAGCGCCGTGACCGGCAGGAACACGCGCCACGGGTGCGCCATCACCACGACCGCCACCCGTTGCCAGAGGCTCGTGCGGGTCCCCCCTTGAAGCGTGCTTGGCAGCGGGAGCGAGAGCGCATTGACCCGCGGCCCCAGAATGGCCAGTACCGCCGGCAAGAAAGTCAGGCCATAGAACACGGCCAGCGCCACCACGATGGTCCCGGCGAGCCCCAGCGACCCGATGTTCCCGAGACCGAGCACCAGCATGCCGGAGAGCCCGATGGCCACGGTCACGCCGGAGAAGAGGATCGCGCGCCCCGCCGTTGTCATCGTGTGGGCGAGGGCATCGGGAATGGATCGCCGGCCGATCTCTTCCCGGAAGCGGCTGACGATGAACAGCGAGTAGTCGATGGCGACGCCAAGCCCGATCATCGTTACGATGTTCGGCGCGTAGGCCGACACGGACATGTGCCGGGCCAGCAACTCGACACCGGCGATCCCCCCGATCATCGCGAGCACGCCCACCCCGAGCGGGAGCAGGGCGGCCACCACGGA
>JBGPYK010000171.1:0-5703 GCA_041493245.1 Methylomirabilia bacterium
CCGACTTCACCCGGCTGCTCGGGGCGGACACGGTCGGCATCCTCACCGGCGACGTCAAGGTCAATTCCCGCGGCCGCGTGCTCGTCATGACCACGGAGATCCTCCGCAACATGTTCTACACCGGCGGGCTCGACGACCTCGGCTACGTCGTCCTCGACGAGTGCCACTACATGGGCGATGAGGGGCGGGGCACGGTGTGGGAGGAGATCATCGTCAACGCCCCGCGCGAGGTGGCGCTGGTGGCGCTCTCGGCCACCGTCGCCAACGTCAACGAAATCGCTGACTGGATCTCGATCGTCCACCGGCCGATCGTCCCCATCTATCACCCCGACCGGCCGGTCCCGCTCTCTTACGCGCTCGCCGATCTCGCCGGGGAGATCCACGACTTCGACAAGGTCCGGGCCGGCCGGGCTCGGATCGTCGGTGGCGAGCCGCGCGGGCCCGACGACCGCGGCCGATGGTACACCCGGCGCGTGGTCGATCCGACCACGCTGATCGAGGCGCTCGAGGCGCGGGGATGGCTGCCGGCCATCTATTTCATCTTCAGCCGCATGGGCTGCGAGCGGGCGATGGACGACGTGCTCACGGAAGGGCGGACGCTGCTCTCGCGCGAGCAGCAGCGTGAGGTGGACGTGATGATCGCCGACGCCCTCGCCGAGAGCGCGAGCCTGGGGGAGTCGGCGCTGAACCAGAGCGTCTTCCGGGCCCTCCGTCTCGGCGTCGGCGTGCACCACGCGGGGGTGCTGCCGAGCCTCAAGCGGCTGATCGAGCGCCTCTTCGAGCGTGGGCTCTGCAAGGTCGTCTTCGCAACGGAGACGATGTCGCTCGGCATTCACATGCCCGCGCGCAGCGTGGTCCTGCGAGGGCTCACCAAACGCACCGAGCGGGGCTTCCGCTCGCTCTCCCACAACGAGCTGACGCAGATGGCGGGGCGGGCGGGGCGCCGCGGCATCGACGCCGAGGGCCAGTGCGTGATCGCGCTCGACGCCCGCGACGGCGTCGAGGATCTGCTTCGCGTCGTCGACGGCGCGCCCGAGCCCATCGAGAGCCAGTTCAAGCTCGGCTACGGCTCGGTGGCGCTGCTGCTGGCCACGGGCGCCGAGCCTGCCGTCCTGCGGCGCCGGGTGGAGGCCTCGTTTGGTCAGTACCAGAACCTCAAGCGCATCCGCGCAACCGCGGACGACGTCGAGCGCCTGGAACAGACGCTCGCCGAGGCGCGGGCCTTCGCTGCGCCGTGCGGGGACTTCGAGCGCATCGGCCGCTACCGCCGGCTGCGCCAGGAGGCGGAAGTCCGGCGGCGGGCCAGCGGGCGGGGCGGGCGTCGTGGCGAGCGCGGCGTGATCGAGGCCGAGCCCGGGCGGCTGGCCCTCGTGCGCCGGCGCGGCGGTCCGGAGCTGGCGCTGATCCTGGGCATCCACGCCATCCGGAGTCACCGCGTGCTCGTCGACGCGCTCCTGCCCCACGGTGCCGTCGTCAGGCTCAAGGCGGGCGCGATCAAGCAGGTCTTCTGGGCGACGCCGTCGCTGCACGTCCCCAGCGACCGCGGGCGCGACCACCGCGGCCTGCGCCACCTCGCCGAGCAGCTCGAGGGGCTCGACCTTCGTGAGCTGACCGAGCGCGAGCGCGCGCAGCGGCCAGAAGCGGCCCTGGCCACGATCGAGTGCCACCGCTGCCCGTGGGGGTCGACGACCCGTTGCGATCACGCCTGGCGTGATGTCGAACGTCTCGCCGAGCGTCTCGAACAGCGGCGCACGGCGCTCGAGCAGTACCGCAGCGCGTACTGGCAGGAGTTTCTCCGTGTGCTCGAGGTGCTGGAGCAGTTCGACGCCGTGCACGATCGGTCGCTCACCGCCAAGGGGCGCCTCGTCGCGGGGCTCCGCCACGATAACGAGTTGCTGATCGCCGAGGCCCTGACGCGCGGGGTGCTCGCCGACGTCACGCTCGCCGAGGCGGCGGCCGTCTGTTCGGCGCTCCTCGAACAGGCGCGGTCGGGCGAGCCGGTTATGGCGCGGATGTTCCTGCGCAAGCGGCCGAAGCTCAAGCGGAAGCTCGAGCAGCTCGAGGCCGTCACCGAGACCGTCCGCGAGGCCCAGCACGCGCGACATCTCGGCATCCCCGCCGCGGTCCACCCCGGGTTCATGCCGGCCGTGTTCCGCTGGGCTTCCGGCGAGGACGACTGGCCGGGCATCGTGCAGGAGGCGTTCGGCGGGCACGAGGGCGACCTGATCCGCGCCATGCGCCGGCTGATCGACCTCCTCCGCCAGCTCGCCGAGAGCCCCGAAGTCCCCCCCGTGACGGCGCGGCTCCTGCACGAAGCCTCGCGCGTGATCGACCGCGGCGTCGTCCTGGAATCCGCATTGATGTAGCCTGGAATATTCCTGATCTCGCACACGGGAGTCGAACGGTGACACGGCGGGAGGGGGGCGGACGGCGTCCGGGTGACCCATTCCCGATTCGCGATCCAACGAAACAGCCGGAGAGAGTGGGAATGGCTCGCCGGTGATCGGAGCGAAGACGGCTGTGGTCAGAGGATGCCGTCCGCCCCCCTCCCGCCGTGTCACCGTTCGGCGCGCGCGCCACTCGTTCATGAAATGACCGGAGAAAATGACCGGATATGGATAGCACCGTTCCCCTGGTATCCTGTCGCGCGTGAACGTCACGCGCGTGGTGATGGCGGTCGCCCTGGCCTGTGCCGCGTGCGCGTCTGCGCCCACGATCGAGCAGCGGACGACTCAGGGGCCGGTGGCCGAAGAGCTGTGGGTCTACCGGGTCGCGACGATGAACGGCCGGGAGCCGACCTTCGACGAGCACCGGCACTGGGAGAGCCAGCTCGATCTCGCCATCTCCGCGTACCTGGCGAAGGACCAGGCCTTCGCCAATTCCCCGCAGCTCTCGACGTTCCGGTTCCTCCGCCAGGCGGCGGTGGGCATGTCGAAGGAGCAGGTGCTGATCCTCCTCGGCGCCCCCGTGGGGACCACCACCGACGCCGCCGAGCTGGAGAAGCTCGCGCGGAAGTACTGGTCGGAGATCCAGGGCAACGCGACCGAGGCCTGGGTCTATCCACTCGGCTGGCGGCTGTACTTCTCCGGCTCGCGTCTCGTCGACATCACGCAGTATCAGCCGCGCTGAGCGCGCGAAGGGACCGCCGATGATCCGTTCCGAGCTGCTGGTGACGAAGAAGACCCCGCTCGCTCCGCGGGGTCTCGTCGTGGCCGAGCACCCGCTGGGCGCCGAGGTCGGCGCGGCCGTGCTCGCGCGCGGGGGCAACGCCGTCGACGCCGCGGTCGCCACCGCGTTCGCGATGACGGTCGTCGAGCCGTTCATGAGCACGATCGGCGGCTCGGGGACCATGCTCGTCCACCTGGCCGCCGAGAACGAGACCCTCACCGTGGACTTCAACGCCGTCGCTCCCGCCGCCGCCCACGAGTCGATGTACCGGGTGATCGGTGGCCCCTCCGCGGCGCTCTTTCCGTGGCCGAGGGTCGAGGACGACGCGAACGTTGTCGGCCCGCGCTCCGTCGCCGTCCCCGGATCGGTGGCGGGGCTGACCCTCGCGCTGGAGCGCTTCGGCACGATGGAGCTGGCCGATGTCCTCCGTCCCGCCATCACGCTGGCCCGCGAGGGCTTCGTCCACGACTGGTACCAGGCGCTGATGACCGCGCGCTTTATCGAGGAGCTGTCCGCGTTCCCCGAATCGTCGCGCGTCTACCTGCGCAACGGGCGCGCCATCTACCGCCCCCCATTGATGGAGCCGGGCGACCGCGCCAGTTATCCCGACCTCGCCCGCAGCCTCGAGCTGATCGGGCGCGACGGCGCCGACGCGTTCTACCGGGGGCCGATCGCCCAGGCGATCCACGACCACATGCGGGCGACGGGCGGTCTCCTCACGCGCAGCGACCTCGCGGCGTACTCGGCGCGCGTCGACGCCGTGGTCTGGGGCCGCTATCGCGACGTCGACCTCGCGTGGTCGGCCGGCGCCACCGGCGGCGTCACCGCGCTCGAGATCCTGAACATCCTCGAGCAGTTCCCGGCGACGCGCGTCGGCGGGGACACCGTGGAGGGCCTGCACCTGCGCGCGCACGCCGTGCGCCGCGCGTTCCTCGACCGTCTCGCGCTGTGTGGCGATCCCGCCGAGGTCAAGGCGCCCTGGGACCGCCTGGTCTCGAAGGAGTACGCGCGTGAGGTCGCGGCGGAGATCCGGCGCATGAAGCGGGCGGGGACCGGGGGTCACTCCGCGATCGGGATGACAAGCGCCACGGGTCGCGCCATGGCGCCCAGTCCCCGCCCTCACGCGCGCGTCGGGGTCGGCCGAGAGCCTCGCGGACGGCATTTCGCGCCGCTGCCGCCGCCGGTGGATTGCACGACGCACGTGGGCGTGGTCGACCGCCACCGCAACATGGTGTCGCTCACGCACACGGTGGTCTCGATCTTCGGCTCTCGCATGGTCGTCCCCGGCACGGGGATCCTCCTGAACGACGGGATGCTCTGGTTCAACCCCGAAACCAACCAGCCCAACTCCGTGGCGCCGCGCAAGCGCGCCTTGTGCAACATGACGCCGGTGCTGGGTTTCCGCCGCGGGCGGCCCTACCTGACGCTCGGTGCGCCGGGCGGGCGCAGGATCGTCTCGGCGATCCCTCAAGTGCTGGCCACGCTGGTCGACCGCCGCGCTTCGCTGCAGGCCGCCGTCGAGGCCCCACGGCTGCACACGGAGGGTGGCGAGGTGCTGATCGACGAGCGCGTGGGGGACAAGATGATCGCCGCGCTCCGCAAGCGCGGGCATGACGTGGTCCCGAAGGCGGAGACGTTCGCGACGATGCAGTTCGCCAAGCCCGTGGGGATTCGCGTGACCGACAAGGGTCTGGAGGCCGGGCTCGACCACCTGCGGCCCGCGGCCGCCGCGGGACACTAACCTGGACTATTCATGAACGAGCGACGGGCGCGCCGACCGGTGACACGGCAGGAGGCGGGCGGACGGCGTCCTCTGACCTGTAGGGCGGGGGCTTGTCCCCCGCCGCTCCCTGACCGACGAGAGATGGCGCCGGCGGGGGACAAGCCCCGGGACAAGCCCCCGCCCTACAGATCCTGTTTCGTTGGATCGCGAGGCAGGAATGGGTCACCCGGACGCCGTCCGCCCGCCTCCTGCCGTGTCACCGTTCGACTAACGTGTGCGAGCTGCTCATTCCGGACATCGGGAGGACACGCAATGATCGAGGAGAAAGTCATCGCGAGCTGGAAGTACAAGAAGGGTTCGCTTGACGCCAAGACGGCGTTTCTGTGCTACCTGGCGGCGAACCTGGCCGTCGGCAACACCCACTGAGCGAAGCGCGACCTGGCGGGCGCCAGGGCATCCGGAGCGACGGAGGACCAGGTACGAGAGGCGATCAGCTTCGCCATTCGCGCCAACGCGGCCAAGGCTCACGCCGACATCCTGAAGGTGTACACCGATGGATGAAGGACGCGGACGGTTGAGCACCGTATGGAGGAACGGTACCGATGGTGGACGTTAACCTGACGGCAGCGTTCTCCACCGTCCCCGCGGGCGAGGCCGAGGAGATCAAGCGCGTCATCGTCGAAGTCGTCCAGCAGATCGGGCAGGACGACGGCTCGTTCAAGAAGGCGAAGATCGTGTTCACCGAGTCCGACGAGCGGTGCGGCCTCACCGCCGAGCTGGACGGCGTCAAGAAGGAAGGCGTCCCGCTGCAG
>JBGPYK010000495.1:0-2823 GCA_041493245.1 Methylomirabilia bacterium
CCTCGCCGGCGCTCGCCTCGATCTTCGATCATCTCACCGCTACGGCTCGCGCCTCGCCGGCGCTCGCCTCGATCTTCGATCATCTCACCGCTACGGCTCGCGCCTCGCCGGCGCTCGCCTCGCACAGCGGGCACCGGCTCAGCTCGCCCGATCACCGAAGATTTCACCGCTCGGGCGAGCGCCTGTCAATGGCAGAATGCACTCACCGCCCTGTCAGAGGAGGACCACCATGGCCACCGCGCTCTTCGTCGTCAAGGCGACTATCGGAAAGGATCAGGAGGAGGCGTTCAACCGCTGGTACAACGACGAGCACGTCCCTCAGTTCCTCCGCTGGAAGGGCGCCGTCAGCGCGCGCCGCTACCGCGCGATCATGGGCGAGGACACCTACCAGTACATGGCGGTCTACGAGCTCGAGAGCGAGGCGAATCTCCGCGCGCTGATGGAGTCCGCGCACATGAAGGAGCTGCGCGGGGAATACGACGCCCGGTTCGGTGCCGTCAGCGAGCGCGCTCGGTTCGCCTACGAGCAGGTTTGGCCCTGAGCGGCGGTCGGGCGTGAGCCCCCGACGCTTCCGGGGCATAGGCCACGGGCGGAAGACGCGCCGGACGCTCGAGCGCGGAGGTACCGGACCGGCCCAGCGGCTCAACGAGACGCTCGGACAATGGCCCGGGGTGCGGATCACCCCGATGTTCGGGCGCTGGGGTTACTTCGTCGGTGGGGACCTCTTCGCGTGCTTTCCCTTGCGCGAGAAGGACCGCGACCTGTGGATCCGGCTCACGCTCGACGACCAGGCACGCGCGCTCGCCGACGCGCAGATGCGACGGCACCGTCGTTTCGCCCGGCGCGGGTGGGTCGAGACCGATGTCGCCGAGCCGGACGACCTCGCGCGCGCGCTACGCTGGCTCCGCCGCGCCCACGCGGCGGCGCTGCGCCGGCGCGGTGATGTCGTCGCCGAGGGCTGAGATGGATTTCTGGCGCCCCCCCGGCGCCGTCAGAGCGAGGCGTCGACCGTCGCCGCGTCCTCGCGGGCGGCGGCCTCGATGCGGTCGATCCTGACGAAGGGTACCAACAGCCAAGCGAGCGCCGTCACGCCAGCCGAGATCAGGACGAGCGGAGTGAAGCCCAGGGCGTCGTAGAGCCGGCCGCCGAGGTTTGTCGAGAGCTGGGTGCCGGCGTTGAAGACCGACATGAGCAGGGCGAAGAAGGTACCCTCAGCGTTTCTGGGGCAGGATTTGGCGGCGAGGTCGAGCAGGGCGAGCTGGACGATCATGCTGACGCAGCCGTAGAGGGCGTCGATGACGAGCGCGGACAGCGGGCCGCGATAGAGAAGGTAGCCCAGCCCGGCGACGACGCCCGCGCCGATCAGGACGACGATCAGGCGCTTGAGCGGCACCCGGCGGGAGAGCGGCGCGTAGATCAGCGCCCCCGCGATGCCGGTGGCCGCCTGGATCGAGCTGAGTGTCCCGATAAACTGCTGGCTGAACGTGAGCACGTCGGTCTGGTAGTAGAGGAACGCGGGGCCGAACGAGGGGCTGAAGTTGTAGAAGAAGACGAACCCCGCGACGACCCACACGTCACGGCCGGCCGCGGCCTGGCGGACCGACCCCCACGTCGCCCGCAGCGCGGCGGCGTCGAAGCGGGTGGGCGCCTCTCGAATGAAGGCGGCGGCCATCACGAACGAGACGACGGGGAAGCAGGCGGCGACGAAGAACCCGGGGCTCATGCTCCGCGTCTGAGCGAGATAGCCGCCCAACATGCCGACGACCAGCGTGGCGACGCTGATCGACGCCCACTGGACGGACTGGAAGGCTCCCGTCAGCCCGCGGGGCTTGCCCGTCTCCACCATGACGGCGTCCGTCAGCACGTCGGTGAAGGCCAGGCCGAGCCCCATCGCCGTGTAGAGCCCGGCGAGGCGCCAGTAGGAGTACTCGGCGCCGGCCAGCGCGAAGCCGGCGCCGGCGGCGAGCCCCGACGTCAGGAGGAAGTAGCTCTTGCGTCGGCGGCCGAAGAGCGGCACGAAGTCCGACAACAGGCCGTACACGGGTTTGATCACCCAGGGGATCGTGCTCAGAAGGAGGAAATCGGCCACGTCGGCTGACGACAGCCCCCGCTCCTTCAGCACGATGGTCATCGTCTGCAGCGGCAGGGTCCACATCCCTTGCGCGAAGTAGACGCCCGCGAAGAGGATGGCGAGGCGCTGCGCGTCCGGAGTCTGAAAGGGATGGAGCCGGTGGAGCCAGCTGAGCATGTCGCGCCATGATACCGTCGACGTCGGCGATGCATTCCGTTTGTCCGCACGACTGCCCCTCGGCCTGTGCCCTGATCGTCACGGTCGCCGACGGTCGCTTGACCGGAGTGACCGGCGATCCGGCGCACCCCTTCACCCAGGGCGTCATCTGCGGCAAGGTGCGCGCGTACGCCGAGCGGGTCCACTCTCCGCTGCGGGTCCTCCGGCCCCTCCGGCGCGTCGGCCCCAAGGGCGCGGGCCACTTCGAGCCGGTCTCATGGGAGCAGGCGATCGGGGAGATCGCGAATCGGTGGCGGCAGATCGTCGCCGAGCACGGCGGCGAGGCGATCCTGCCGTTCTCCTACGCCGGGACGATGGGGCAAGTGCAGTACCACGCCGGCCATCCGCTCTTCCATGCGCTCGGCGCCAGCCGCCTCGACCGCTCGATCTGCGTGTCGACGGCCTACGCCGGCTGGCGGGCGACCCTCGGCGTCGTCACGGGCAACGACTCGGAGCAGATGGTGGGCGCGGACCTCGTCGTGCTGTGGGGCATCAACGCCGCCTACTCCACGATCAACGTGATGACCCTCGTGAAG
>JBGPYK010000497.1:0-2806 GCA_041493245.1 Methylomirabilia bacterium
TCCGCAACGTGACGGACCGCGCCTTTCGCCTGGCCATCACCGAGCAGGACGTCATCATGATGTACCTGCCGCTCTTCCACCTCTTCGCCTTCTCCGAGGGGATGCTCACCTCGATGGTGACCGGCGCCCGCCAGGTGCTCACCGAGACCTTCGACGCGACGGAGAGCCTGGCGCTGATCGCCCGCGACCGGGCGACGGTGCTCCACGGCTTCGACACCCACTACAAGGAGCTGTGCGAGGCGCACGAGCGACAGCCGCGGGACGTGTCGAGCGTCCGCACCGGCATCTGTGCCGCCGGTATGTCCAGCTCGAGCCCCATCGCGCGCCGGGCGCGCACGCTGTTCGGCCCGCTCGTCTCGGGCTACGGGATGAGTGAGTTTGGCGTGGGCGTCGCGATCGGCGCACTCGACTCCACAGAGGAGCAGTCCTGCGAGGCCTCGGGCGCCCCGGCGCCGGGCTACGAGATCCGCGTCGTCGACCCCGACACCGTGCGCGACCAACCCGCGGGCACGGCCGGCGAGATCTTCGTGCGCGGCTACACGCTCATGCGCGGCTACTACAACAAGGCCGACGCCACCGCCGCCGCCATCGACGCCGACGGCTGGATGCACACCGGCGACATGGGCATGCTCCGCCCCGACGGCCACCTCCGGTTCATGGGCCGCTACAAGGACATGCTCAAGATCGGCGGTGAGAACGTGGACCCCATGGAGGTCGAGGCCTACCTCATGGCCCACCCCGGTATCAACCTCGCCGCGGTGGTGAGCTACCCCGACGCGCGCCTGAGCGAGGTCGGCGTGGCCTTCGTGCGCCGCCAGCCGGGCCACGCGCTCACGGAGGAAGACGTCCTCGCCCATTGCCGCGGCCGCATCGCGAGCTTCAAGATCCCCCGCCACGTGGTCTTCGTCGACGACTTCCCCATGACCAGCTCGGGCAAGATCCAGAAGGTGAAGCTGCGCGAGGAGGCGCTCCGGCGATGGTCGCCAACCGAATGACGACGGGCGAGCGGGTGCCGTCCAAGACGGAGCTGCTGGAGGCGCTGCGGACAAGCGGGCGCGACGTGCTCAACGTGCTGCGCGCGTTGCCGCCGGAGCGCCTGGAGGAGGGGAGATACGAGAACGGCTGGAATGGGCGGCAGATCCTCGCCCACCTGGCGTCGATCGAATGGACCTACCCGCGTCTCATCGACATCGCTCGCCAGGCGCCGACACCGGACGCGGGCAGCTCCGCGGCTCAAGCCGGCGACGAGCTTCCCACCCGGACCATGCGGGGCGGCAACGAGGCCTACAACGACCGCCAGGTGGCCAAGCGCGCCGACGTGTCGGTCGCCGACTTGCTCGCGGAGTTCGAGCGGAACCGCGCCGTCACCATCCAGGCGGTCGAAGCCGCGGAGGACGAGCTGTTCGCGCGGCGCATCCGCTCAGCCGGCGGCGTCGTCGGTCCCCTGGCGCTCGTGTTCTACCAGGTCGCCGTCGCCCACGTCCTCGGTCATGCGCGTGACATCTCGGGGCACACGCCGGGCGATCAACCGGGGGTGGCGAACCTGGCGAGGTGATGGTCAGGCGAAGATCTCGGCGATCTGGATGACGACGTCGGGGAAGGCCAGTGGGACGATTGTGTCGTCACGGTGCAGGCGCCGGGACTCCCGGTATCCGTGACCTTCCGGCGAGCGGTAGACCTCCAGCCACTCGCCGTTGACGCTCGCGACCCAGTACTCCGGGATGCCGGCGATCGCGTAGAGCCTGAGTTTGTCGGTCCGGTCGTAGCGCAGCGAGGAGTCGGCGACCTCGACGACGAGCAGGATGTCCTCCGGCCTCGGGTTGGCCCTGCGGTACGAGCGTGGACGGAGCAGGGCCAAGTCGGGCTGAGGCACGGAGTCGAGGGCCATCCGCGCCGAGCTCTGGATCCAGACGACCGCCCGGTCCCCGACGCCGATGGTGAGCCGTTTGTTTAGGCAGGCGACGGCCGCTCCATGCCCCGGGCCGACCGGGCTCATCTCGACGATCTCGCCGTGGATGAGCTCGATCCGCTCGTTGTCGCGGAAGACACCTGCCGCGGCCATCCGCTCGAACTCGTCGGCCGTGAAGAGTCTGCGCAAACGTTCGACCTCGACTGCCATCCCGTCGCTCCCCCGTCAGTATATCGCCAGTTGCCCAAGCGTGAGGTCCCTTGTCCACGTCATATCGGGAACCGGTGCCGCTGAACAGTCCCGAAACGGATACATTGCCTCGCGCGCCTTGCGTGGCTGGGCCGTCGCGGGTAGCCTCGGGGACGTGACTTCGAAGAGACGTCACGGGTCGGCCGGGTTTGGCGCGGCCTTCGCGGGGGTGCTCGCGCTCGCGGCGACGGCCTTGGGCGATGTCGGACATGCTCACGGGCCCGACGAGGGGGGGCGCGCGCCCCTTGCCGTCTGGCTCGTCGGCATCGGGCTCACGATCTTGGTCGCCGCCCTCATCGTTCGTCAAGCGCGTCGCCGCGGTGAATACGTGCGACGTGTGCTCGGGTTCAGCCGGAATGCGCGACTCCTGATCCTCCGGACCCCGTTCAGCGGGCTCTCGGTGAGCATCTGGCGGCTGCTCTTCTACCTCTACCTGCTCGCCGCGGGGCACGACACGCTCTTTGTCGCACAGCTCGCCTCGATCAACTGGATCGCCCACGGCCTCTCGGTCATCCCGTCGGGGATCCTCTCGGACCTCTTCGGGCGACGCCGTGTCTTCCTGGTCTCCTATGGCGGCAACATCCTCGGGACGGCCGGGCTCATCCTCGTCCAGGAGCCCATGGCGCTCCTCGTCCTAGCCGCCGTGCA
>JBGPYK010000079.1:0-8242 GCA_041493245.1 Methylomirabilia bacterium
GGGCTGACGATCCTTCCGAACCATCGCCTCGTCCATCGCCTCGCCGGCTTCGCGCTCGACGATCTCGTCGGGCGGGCGCGTCCCTGGTTCGACGCCACGCCCCTCGCCGACCCGGTAGCGTTTCGCGCTGAGAACCGGCGAATCGGCCTCGTGACCACGGATCGCGCCGTCGAACTCCGGCTCCGCGACGAGGCGTTCGAGCGCCTGCCGTGGCCGGCGGGGACGTCGCGCGCCTGGCGGGAGCTGGCCGTGTCGATCCTGCATGAAGGGTTGCTGCGCCCTCTGCTCGACATCACCGACGAGAAGCTCGACGCCCGCAGCCACGTGGACTACACCGCGGACCAGGCCGAGGCGGTACAGCTCGCGCGCCAGGGCCGATACCAGGCCGCGTTCCTCATCGCCCCGACGACGCCCGCTGAGCTGCACGCCGTGGTCGAGGGCGGCGAGCTGATGCCCCAGAAATCGACGCACTTCTACCCCAAGCTCCTCGACGGCCTCGTCTTCCACCGCTACGGAGGCCGATGAAAAACGGCCATCTGCGTCGTTGGCTCCTCGCTCCTCCCTGCGACGTGGCAGGGCCACGCCTCAGTCGTCGCTCGTCGCCGCCTAGCATCTGACCGTTTTTGATCGGCCTCTAGCCCGCATTGTTCCTGAACTCGCACACGGGAGTCGAACGGTGACACGGCGGGAGGCGGGCGGACGGCGTCCGGGTGACCCATTCCCGATTCGCGATACAACAAAACAGCCGTAGAGAGTGGGAATGGCTCGCCGGTGATCGGAGCAAAGACCGCTGTGGTCAGAGGACACCGTCCGCCCCCCTCCCGCCGTGTCACCGCTCGCCGCGCGCGTCGCTCCTTCATGAATCCTCCGAGCGAGGTTTTCTAGCACCTGCTCGGGCGAGGTATGATGCGCGGGATGGCCCACGGGCTTGCGCGCGGTCTCACGAACTACGGCGATCAAGATTTCGCGCTCTATCTGCGGCGTTCGTTCGCCCGGTCGATGGGCTACTCCGGCGCGGCGCTGGCCCGGCCCATCGTCGGCATCGCGGACTCGGGGAGCGGCTTCAACAACTGCCACCGTAATCTCCCAGAGCTGATCGACGCCGTCCGGCGGGGCGTGCTGGCCGCCGGCGCGCTGCCCATCGACTTCCCGTCCATCTCACTGGGCGAGGTCTTCCTCGAGCCGACGAGCATGCTCTATCGCAATCTCATGTCGATGGACGTCGAGGAAATGGTCCGCGCCCAGCCGATGGACGCGGTCGTGCTCGTCGGCGGCTGCGACAAGACCGTCCCCGCGCAGCTCATGGGCGCGGCCTCCGCCGGCGTCCCCGCCATCCAGCTCGTCGTCGGCCCCATGATGACAGGCCGCCACGAGGGCGAGCGCCTCGGCGCGTGCACGGACTGCCGGCGCTTCTGGGCGCGCTATCGTGCCGGCGAGATGTCGGCCGCGGCCATCGAGGCCGTCGAGGGACGGCTGGCGACGACGACGGGGACCTGCGCGGTGATGGGGACGGCGAGCACGATGGCCTGCGTGGCCGAAGCTCTTGGCATGACGTTACCGGGCACGGCAGCGATCCCGGCTGTTCACGCCGACCGCCTGCGCGCCGCGGAGGCGACGGGAGAGGCCGCGGTCGCGCTCGTGCGTTCCGGCCTCACGCCCGACCGCATCCTCACGCCTCATGCCTTCGAGAACGCGCTCCGTGTGCTTCTCGCCATCGGCGGCTCGACCAACGCGCTGATCCACCTCACCGCCATCGCGGGCCGCGTCGGCGTGTCGATCTCCCTCGACACCCTCAACCGGCTCAGCGAGGAGACGCCGGTGCTCGTCGACCTCAAGCCCTCCGGCCAGCACTACATGGAAGACTTCTTCGCGGCCGGCGGCCTCGGCGCCGTGCTGCGTGAGCTGGCGCCCTCGCTCCATCGCGAATGCCTCACGGTCACGGGCGCCACGCTCGGTGAGCGCCTGGCGGCGGACGAGGGGGCCTTCGTCGATCGCGCGGTGATCCGGAGCGCGGTCGAGCCCTTCCAGCCGCTCGGCGGTCTCGTTGCGCTCTTCGGCTCGCTGGCCCCCGGGGGCGCCATCCTCAAACGCTCGGCGGCGGACGCGCGGCTCTTCGAGACCGAAGCGCGCGCGGTGGTCTTCGAGTCGCTCGAGGACCTGGCGCAACGGATCGACGACCCCGCGCTCGACGTGACGGCCTCCGACGCCCTCGTGCTGAAGAACGCCGGGCCCCGCGGCGCGCCGGGGATGCCCGAGGCCGGTTACCTGCCGATCCCCCGCAAGCTGAGCCGCGCCGGCGTGACCGACATGCTCCGTATCTCGGACGCCCGCATGAGCGGCACGGCCTACGGCACTATTGTGCTCCACGTCACGCCGGAGGCGGCGGCGGGTGGCCCGCTCGGTCTCGTGCGTCACGGCGACCGCATCCGGCTCAGCGTCAAGGAGCGGCGGCTCGACCTGCTCGTGGACGACGCCGAGCTGCGGCGACGGGCCACCGGGCGCGCCGACGGAACGCCACCGCCCCGCGGCTATCGCAAGCTGTTCCTGGAGCATGTGCTCCAGGCCGACGAGGGCTGCGACTTCGATTTCCTGCGCCATCCTGACCTGGCGCAGCATTCTGCCGGAGGGACGACGTCATGACACGGAATTGCTCGACCGCCCTAGTCACCCTGCTCGTCGCGCTGGCGGCGCTCGTTGCCGTCGCCGGCATCGTCGAGGCGCAGTCGACGCTGGAGACCGTCAAGAAGCGGGGCAAGCTGATCGCCGGTGTGAAGACCGACTTCCCGCCCTTCGGCTACGTGGATGCGGGCGGTAAGAACCTCGGCTTCGACGTGGACGTCGCCCACCTGTTTGCGAAGGCGCTCTTCAACGACGACAACCAGGTGGAGCTGGTGGCAGTGACCTCCGGCAACCGCATCCCGTTCCTCCAGTCCGGAAAGATCGACATCATCATCGCCACCGTCACCGTCACGGACGAGCGGAGGCAGGTCGTGGAGTTCTCCGAACCCTACTTCCTCTCCGGCTCGCTGCTCCTGGTGCCCAAGGCGAGCGCCGTCAAGAGCCTGGACGACCTCGCGGGCAAGACGGTCGCCGTGGTGCAGGGGGCCATCCAGGACAAGGACGTCGAGCAGCTCCAGCCCAAGGCCAACCGGATCAAGTTCGGGAAGGTCTCGGAAGCGGTGCTGGCTTTGAAGGGCGGCCGGGCCGACGCGTATGCTCACGACGACATCCTCGTGCTCACGCTCGTCAAGGAGCACGCGGATCTCAAGGCGGTCGGCACGCCGTTCATGCCGCGGCCGTACGGCATCGCCGTGCGCAAGGGCGACACCGAGTTCATCAAGTGGGTGAACGCGGAGCTGGCGAAGATGAGGAAGGACGGGACGTACGACCGCCTCTGGAAGAAGTACTTCGCCGACGTGGAGCGCAATCTCGTCAAGCCGTGACGCCGGGCGGCGTCGGCGCCGGCTTCAGCTGGTCGGCCATCGTCCAGGGCCTGCCCTACCTGCTCCAGGGGGCGGGCCTCACCATCTTCATCTCCACTCTCGCGATGGTGCTGGCCGCGGGGGTGGGCCTCGCCATGGCGGCGCTCGCCCAGGTGCCGGGACGGCTCGGCCCCCGCCTGGTCGGCGCCTACGTCGAGGTCTTCCGCAACACCCCGCTCCTCATCCAGATCTTCATCGTCTACTTCGGGTTGCCGCCGCTCGGGATCAAGCTCTCGCCGTTCCTGTCGGGGCTCTCGGCGCTCGTGCTCTACGCCGCCGCCTACAACGCGGAGATCTTCCGCGCCGGGCTGGAGGCGGTGCCGCGGGGTCAGGTCGAGGCTGCGCGCTCGCTTGGGCTCTCGGGGCTCTCGACTTTCCGGTGGGTCGTGGTGCCCCAGGCGCTGCGCATCTCGTTCCCCGCCCTCGGCAACAACCTCGTGTCGCTCGTCAAGAACTCGTCGCTGGTTTCGACCATCGGCATGGTGGAGCTGATGTTCGTGGCCAACGACATCTCCTTCAACAACTTCCGGACGTTCGAGATCTACGGCGCCACCGTCGTCATCTACGTCGTCATCGTGCTGGCCCTCACGCGGCTGCTCCGGACCGCGGAGCGGCGCCTCTTGCACGCGGCATGAGCCAGGACGTCGTCCTCGCCAGCCTGCCCTACCTGCTGCGCGGCGCGGTCAACACGGTGGCCATTTCCGCCGCCGTGATCGTGCTGGGAACGGCGGCCGGCGTCATCGTCGGGCTGCTCCGCTTCACCCCCTGGCCGTGGCTCGGCGAGACGGTGGCGTGGGTGGTGGAAATCGTGCGGGCGGTCCCGCTCCTGCTGCTGCTCTTCTTCATCTTCTTCGGGCTGCCGGCGCTCGGCCTGAAGATTCCCACGTTCCCCGCCGCCGTGGTGGCGATGAGCCTGTGGATGACGGTCAACACCGCCGAGGTCGTGCGTGGAGGCATCCAGTCGATTCCCCGGGGGCAGTTCGAGGCCGGGCGCTCGGCCGGGCTGACGGAGATCCAGACGATGCGCCACGTGATCTTCCCGCAGGCGATCCGCCGGATGATCCCGCCGTTCGTGGGGCTCTGCACGATCCTGGTCAAGGACACGTCACTGGCCGCCATCATCGGCGTGTTCGAGCTGACGCGCGCGGCCCAGGAGACGATCGAGCGCACCTTCAAGTCCTTCGAGATCTACCTCGTGGCCGCCGCGATCTACTTCGTCCTCTGCTTTCCGCTGACCCGGCTCGCGCAGCGTGCCGAGGCCCGTCTCGCCCGCTCGTAGGCGATGCCGCGATGCCGGCGATCACGGTCGGGGAGGTGACGCTCCACTACGACGAGCGGGGAGACGGTGACGGGGCGCCGATCGTGCTACTTCACGGCCTTGGCTCGTCGTTGGCGGACTGGGTGATGCAGCTTCCGATGCTCGCGGCGCAGCACCGGGTCTTCGCCGTCGACCTGCCGGCTCACGGCCGGTCTTCCCGGCCGCGCGGGCGCCTGACTGTCGAGGCGATGGCGGAGGACGTGGCGGCGCTCTTGACCGCCCTCGGCGTGTCGCCGGCGCACCTCGTCGGCCTCTCGCTCGGCGGCTGCGTGGCGCTGATGCTCGCGCTGGACCATCCCGAGCGCGTCCGCTCGCTCACGCTCGTCAACGCGTTCGCTCGCCTCACGCCCGCCGGCCCGCGCGGCGCGCTCCGGATGCTGACGCGGCTCGCCCTGCTCGCCTGCGCGCCCATGCGCGTGGTCGCTGCTCATGTCGCGCGCGGTCTGTTCCCGCGGCCCGACCAGCAGGCGCTCTATCTTGCGGCGGTGGCCAGCCTCGGGAGCAACCCGCGCGCGACGTACTGGTCGGCGATCCGTGCGCTGCTCGGCTTCGACGTGCGGGGCCGACTCGCCGCGGTGCGCTGCCCCACGCTCGTCATCGCCGGCGATCGCGATACGACGGTTCCCCTCGCCGCCAAGACGTTGCTCCAGCGCTCCATCCCGGGCGCCGAGCTGCTGATCGTCGCGGACTCGGGTCACGCCACCCCGTGCGATCAGGCCGAGCGCTTCAACGCTGCGCTGCTGGCCTTCGTCGCCGCCCGTTGACCGCATTTGGTACAGTGACGGAAACGCCGTCCGGAGGTTCTCAGATGCCTGACGCCCGCTGCCTCGCGCTCTGCCTCGTCCTCGCCACGTCCACGGCGGCATCCGCCGGCGGATCGAACTACGGGGTCGCGCCCGGCGCCCGACCGACCCTCGACGGCAAGATCTCGGAGTGGCCGGTGCCCACGCCGAAATTCGCGCGCGATCCGGCGCCGGGACCGGACGGCAACATCTACGTCGCGGTGATGTTCGGGAACAAGATCGCGCGCTTCGATACGAAGACGAAGACCTTCAAGGAGTGGGACCTGCCCGCGGGGGCGCGGCCGCACGGATTGCTCGTCGACCGCGAGGGCCAGGTCTGGTACACCGGCAACGGCAACGGGACGATCGGCCATCTCGATCCCGCGACCGGCAAGGTCACCGACCACAAGGCGCCCTCGGGTGGCGATCCGCACACGCTCGTCATGGACGAGCAGGGGACGATCTGGTTCACGGTGCAGAGCGGCCACCGGATCGGCCGGCTCGACCGCGCAAGCGGGAAGATCACCGAGTACAAGACGCGGGGCAACCCGTACGGGTTGGCGATCGACAAGACCGGCAACGTGTGGTTCTGCCAGCTCAGCGGCGACCGCCTGGGCCGGCTCGATCCGAAGTCGGGGAAAATCACCGAGCTGCAGCTCGACGCTGGCTCGCAGCCGCGGCGCATGGCGGTGGGCCCCGACGGCTCGCTGTGGGTCACGCTCTACGGCCACGGCAAGCTCCTCCAGATCGACCCGGCGGCGCAGAAGGTCGTGAAGGAGTACGCGCTACCCCACGGGCCGACGGGCGGGCCGTACGCCGTCACCGTGGACGCCGGCGGGATCGTCTGGGTCAACGAGATCCAGACGGACACCGTGGTCCGTCTGGACCCGAAAACCGGTCAGACGCGCGTGTTCACGCTGCCGTCGAAGAATGTGGGGATCCGCAAGATGATCGTCGACGCCGAGGGCCGGCTCTGGTACATGGGCAGCCATAACGGCCGCCTCGGGGTGATTGAATAAGGCCGCGAGCCCCGAGCTCTGATTCAGGGGACTCAGACGACTTCGTCGTCGGGGCGGGAGACGACGCCGGCGATCTTCCAGCGGCCGTCCTCCCAGACCATCTCGTAGACGGCCTCGATCCGGCCGCCGGTGGCGCCGCGGATCTTCATGATGAGGTAGGCGCGCCCGCTCGGCGCGATCGTCGCCTGGTCCACCGTCGCCGCCGCGGACCGCGCGATCTCCGGATAGCCCGTCTCCACCATGCGCTCGAAGCTCTCCCGGTCGAAGAGCTGGCGGATGCTCTCGGAGGCGAAGGTGTAGGCCGCGTCGTAGTCACCGCGGCGGAAGGCCTCGAGCTGTCCGAGGATCGTGTCGGCGGCGGCTTTGAGATCGTGCTGGGCGCGGGCGGGGCCGGCCCCGAGGACCGGCGCCACCGCGAGAATCGCCAGGGCCACGACGAGCCCGCGGGCCCGGCGGTTCATCAGCCTTCTTCCACGACTTCGCCGTCCCACTCGATCGCGATCCCGCGCTGGACGGACTGGGACGCCGGGCAGCCTTTCTCGTGGACCTCGATCGCGCGCTCGGCGTCCGCGCGCTTGCCCTTCGGGACCTTGACCTTGTAGTGGACCTTGATCCGGGTAATGAGCGGCTTGCCGTCGATGTTCTCGAGGAAGCCCTCGACCTCGGCCTCCAGGCGGTCGGGCTGGGTCGGGATCTTCCGCGCCGCTAGCGCCACGGCTAGCGTGCCGGTCATTCACCCCGCGACGGCGGCGACGACGTGGTCCAGCGTCGCTGGAAGCTCCTCCTCGGGCTCGACGCCGTAGAACTTCTTGAGCCCGCCGTGCAGACCGTAGCGCACCGGCTCGGGGAAGTTCTCGATGTAGGCGTGGCGCAGCGGCCCCTTGCCCTTCGTGATCCTCACCTTCGAGACGTGAACGATGTCGCCCATGGGTATGCTCCTTTCAACGTCGGGGGGAGCGACCGCCGCTCCTCCCCGACACCCCCCACCGGTTACCGTTGGCGCCGGTGTCTTCGGTCAAGGACTACGCGAGATCGAAGAGCAGCACCTCTGCCGGCTCGGTGCCGGCGAGCCGGAGTGCGGGTTCGTCGCTGGTCGCCGCGCCGTCGCCGGCCGACAGCGGCCGGCCGTTGAGCGTGAGGGCGCCCCGCGCCACCTGGACCCAGCCGTGGCGCCCAGGGGCCGGCGTGTGGACGACCTCCGTGCCGTCGTCGAGCAGGGCCGCGTAGAGCGCCACGTCTTGATGGATCATCACCGACCCCTCGCGGCCGTCGGCGGAGGCGATCAGCCGCAGCACCCCGCGCTTGCTGTCGAACGCCTTCTGCTCGTACCCCGGCGTGAGGCCGCGGCGGGCGGGGAGGATCCAGATCTGTAAGAAGTGCACGGGCTCGCTCGGCGACGGGTTGTACTCACTGTGCGTCACGCCCGTCCCCGCCGTCATCCGCTGGACCTCGCCGGGACGGATCACGGAGCCGGTGCCGAGACTGTCGCGGTGCTCGAGTGCGCCCTCGAGGATGTAGGAGATGATCTCCATGTCGCGGTGGCCATGGGTCGGAAACCCCTGGCCGGGCGCGACGCGGTCCTCGTTGATGACGCGCAGATGGCGGAAGCCCATGTGCGCGGGGTCGTGGTAGTCGGCGAAC
>JBGPYK010000477.1:0-2909 GCA_041493245.1 Methylomirabilia bacterium
CCGCCTGCTCCTCGACCGCCCGAACCCCCTCCGCGGCCTTCGTGCGCACCCCGCGCGTCGTCTCCTCCACGTACTCCTTCATCTCCCGTCCCCACAGCCACACGACGGCGGCCCCCACGATCGCTCCCAGGACAAAGGCCCCACTGGTTCGCATCGCAGTCCTCCTCGTTTGCGATTTCAGGCGATCCCGTCGCGACGGCTCGATCGGCCGTCACTTGATCCGCATGTCATTCTTGACGGACTTCACGCCCGCGACCCCGCGTGCGACTTGGACCGCCTTGTCGATGTCCGCCTGAGCCCTGACGAAGCCGCTCAACTGGACCACGCCCTTGAACGTTTCGACGTTGATCTCGTTGACCTTCAGGGTGGAGTCGGCGAAGATCGCTGCTTTCACCTTCGTCGTGATCACGGAGTCATCGACGTACTCTCCGGTCCCTTCTTTCGTCGCCGTCGAACCGCACCCCCAGGCCGACGTCAACACGACGATGGTGAGGACAAGGATTCCGAACCCTCTTAGTGGTCTCATGGCCAGACCTCCAGTCGAATGACGATCAAGGTGAGCATCGCGCAGGGACTTCGATGTCGAGCAGATGCGCTCACGCGATTGCCGCGCTCGCGTTTCGTCTGGCCTGTTCGGGGCTGACGAGGGCGCTCGGTCGGCGTGACATAGGCCACCTCCAAGCGCACACCTTGACCGACGTCATCCGGCCTGCCTATTGGACCTTGGTCCAATCCGATGGCCCGACGGGTCGCGTCGCGCCGTGCCTCACGAGTACGTGAAGATCCCTTCGGATACTACCGAGCGCTGTCACGGCCTCGAGCGCCTCTCCCACCCAGGCGAGCGCGGCGGAGCAGTTGCGCTGTCCCCCTCGACGCATGGTAGCCTGGCATCGTCGCTCGTACAGAGGAGGACATCCCCATGCGCCGACTCATTGCCCTGCTCCTGGTTGTCGGGCTGGTGCTCACCCTGACGGCACCCGCCGCGCACGCCCATCACCACCAGGCGATCGGCCAGGCGATCGGCGCGGCCTTCGCGCTCCCCTTCATACTCCCCTTCGCCATCTTGAGCCACCTGGCGGCGCCGTTCGTCTACCATCCGCAGCCCGTCTATGCCTATCCGACGGCAGTGACGGTCCAGCGGCCCGTGGTCATCGCGCGCCCCGCCTACGCCTACGCACCGCCGGCCTATGCAGCGCCAACCTATGCCGGGCCCTCGCCTCCCCCATATGCTTCACACGCTGCGGGCGTGTACGCGGCTGCGCCGGCGCCGCAGCCGGTCCAGCCGAGCGTGGTGCAGTATGCGCACGGGCGATACGAGCTGCGCGGTGATGGCGTGAACACGGCCTATCAGTGGGTCTGGTTCCCCAACGCGCCGGCGCCGCGCTAGACAGTCGGGACGGGGCGTAGCCCGCGCTCGAAAGGCGGTCATTCGGACGCGCGACGTCGCGCTCCGCGTGGCGAGCGCGCCCGCTTCCCCGGGCGAGCCTTCTCGTCCTTGTGCGCCAGCGCCACCGCGGCCTCCGGCACGAGGACGCGGAACGCCATGCTCTCGAGGAGGTAGAGCCGCACCGACGTGTCGGTATGGCTCTGGTAGCCGATCGACAGATCGCTGCCGATGGTGAGCTCGAAGTCGCCGCCGCGCATGCTCAGCACCACCGCCCCGTTGACGGCGGGCGCCCACACCAGCGGGCCGTCGACCAGCTTGCGGACGACGTTCAGCACCGGGTAGCCGCCGTCCCCCACCGCCTGCGTGAGCCCCATGTAGTAGCGCGGTCCGAGCGCGATCGCGTACGGGCCGTCCACCCCGGCCAGACGCAGGAGCCGCGTCGCCTCGGCGATGCTGTGCGGATAGGCTTGGTCGTCATCGGGGATCGGCAGCGTGGGGTGGGACGAGGCCTGATCGATGCCCTGGATGCCCCCGGCGGTGTAGCCGTGGAAGACAGCGGTGTCCTCGGCATAGGCGATCCGTGTGGCCGCGTCGATCAGTGGCTCGAGCTCGGGATCCTGTGCGCCGCGCTCGACGGCGTCCAGTTCCGCGAGCGAGAGGTCGAAGTATGCGCGCAGCTCGACCAGGGGCAGCACCTGGCGGCGCTTGGCATCGACGTCGGCGACCGGGCCGCTTCTGAGCGCCTCGAGGCGCCCGGTATTGACTGCCGCGCCGGTGGGACCAAGCGGCCCGTTGAAGTCGACCAGCTTGCGGCCGGCGAGCTTCAGCGTGAGGACACGGCGGGCCGCGGCGTCGATTTCGCCCCAGGCGGAGCTCGAGATGGGTGCGAGCTCGCGCTTCAGGTTGTTCACAGACTCTGCCCTCCCCTCAGGCTGCCGATGCCGAGCGAGCCCTTGCCGCCATTGGTCGCCGGCGCCTCCCCATCACCGCCTGCGCCCGTAGCGGCTTGCTCCAGGGCGACGATCGAGCCGCTGGTGAGCAACCGCTCCTTGAGCTCGGCCGACATCTTCGCGTCGCGCCGCCGGTACCACTCGAGCAGCATGACGAAGTGCTCCTTCTCCTCGTCGCGGTTGTGGGCGAGGATCGCCTTCAGCTCGGGATCGGTCGCGGCGTCGACGCGCTGATCGTACCAATCAGCCGCCTCGAGCTCTTCCTGCATGGAGGTGAGCGCACGGTGGTTGTCCTGGGTTTCCGATCTGAGCTTGTCTTCGGATTCGTGGTAGCCGGCCGAGCTCGCCATCACAACTCCTTTCGGTGCTCAGAGTCGCGACGTCCCAGTCCGGCAGTCCTGGAGCCGCTGGTCGACGACGTCCCAGGCGATCACGTTCCACCAGGCGTGGAGATAGTCGGGCCGTCGGTTCCTGTACTTCAGGTAGTACGCGTGCTCCCAGACATCGCAGCAGAGGAGCCCGACCTTGCCGTGCACCAGCACGCTATCCTGGTCGGGCAGCGACATGATCTC
>JBGPYK010000154.1:0-6041 GCA_041493245.1 Methylomirabilia bacterium
CTCCACGTTGCCGACCTCCATGCCCGTCCGATGGTCCTTGATGAGCTGGTAGGGATGGAACGTGTAGGTCCGGATCTGGCTGCCGAAAGCGATCTCGCGCTTCTCTCCGGTCAGCTCCGCCAACTCCTCCCGCTGCTTCTTCTGCGCCAGCTCGAACAGCCGCGCCTTGAGGATCCGCATGGCGGTATCGCGGTTGCGGAGCTGGGAGCGCTCGTTCTGGCATTGCACCACGATGTTCGTGGGCAGGTGCGTGATGCGGACGGCCGAGTCTGCGGTATTGACGCCCTGCCCGCCGGGGCCCGAGGAGCGGAAGACGTCGACCCGGATGTCATCCTCGCGAACCGTCACCTCGACGTCGTCGACCTCGGGCGCGACAGCCACCGCGGCGAAGCTCGTCTGGCGCCGGCGCGAGGCGTCGAACGGCGAGATTCGAATCAGGCGATGCACCCCCGCCTCTCCCCGGAGGAAGCCGTAGGCGTACTCACCGGTGATTTCCACCGTGGCCGACTTGATCCCGGCCTCATCACCCGGCAGCAGATCGACGACCTCCGCCTTGAAGCCGTTGCGCTCGCACCAGCGCAGGTACATGCGCATGAGCATCTGGGCCCAGTCCTGTGACTCGGTGCCGCCGGAGCCGGGATGGATGGACAGGATCGCGGGCTTGCCGTCGTGCGGCCCCGACAGCATCACCTTCAGCTCGAACTCGTCCAGCTCCCGGCGGAGCTTGGCAACGTTCTCGGCGATCTCGCTGTCAAGGCTGCCGTCGTCCGCTTCCGCCGCCAGCTCGAGCAGCACCGACAGCTCCTCGGCCTGCGCCGCCAGCTCCTTCACCCGCGTCACGATCCGGCTCAGCTCCGAGCGCTCGCGGATCAGTTCTTGGGCCCGGCGGTTGTCCTCCCAGAACGTCGGAGAGCCCATCCCCGCCTCGAGGACGGCCACGCGCTGTTCCTTGCTGGCAATGTCAAAGATGCCTCCGCAGCTCGTCCACGCGGCGGGCGAGGTCTGTCACGTCGCGCTTCAGGTCTCCGAGCATCAGGGGGTCCTCGCCTGCGCCCAGGGCCGACCACTCGCCAGCGCCAACGCCGAGACGCCGAGCGCCAGGTACGCGAGCCAGTCGCCGAAGCGCGTGTAGAGCGTCTGCCGGCTGCGGAGCGGCACCCGGCCGGTCATGGTACCGCGGGCGAAGAGCGGCAGGGACTGCACGATTGCCCCGCTCGGCGCGATGAAGGCCGAGACGCCGGTGTTCGCGGAGCGGACGATGGCGGTACGGTGCTCCACCGCCCGCAACGGGTACATCCCCAGGTGCTGAAACGGACCATCGGTGTGTCCGAACCACGCGTCGTTCGTCATGTTCACCATGAAGCGCGCGCCGTTCCTCACGAAGCGACGCACCAGTGCGGGGAAGATGCCTTCGTAACAGATCACGGTCCCAAACGGAGCTGGCGGACCCGAGAAGACCTCGGTACGGGAACCGGGCTCCAGGTCGGCGATGAACTCCGCCCAACCCCTGACGAACCCGATCACGCCCGAGAGCGGCACGTACTCTCCAAATGGAACAAGATGGATCTTATCATACCTGTTCACGATGCCTCGTTCGTCGAGCAGGAATGCGGTATTGCGGTACGTCGGCGGCGGCCCTCCCTCGGCGTCGACCGAGCCGACGAGGAGCGGGACGCCGAGCCCGTGGGAAAGACCTCGGAGCGCCATCAGCAGGGCCGGGTCCCCGCGTAGGATCGTCGGTGACGCGGTTTCGGGCCAGACGATGAGGTCGGGGTGCCCACGACCCGCCTCCTGGGTCAGCTCGAAATAGATCCGCAGCGTCGTCTCGGCGTACTTCGCGTCCCACTTGAGCGGCTGCTCGATCGACGGCTGCATGACCGCCACCGACGCCGTCTCTGCCGGCACGCGGGCGAGCTCCCCGAGCCGCGCGACCCCGAAGGCCAGCGTGCCCCCCACGAGCAGCGCGGCCACGCCGAGCGCGCGGGCCGCGCACCGCGCGGACACCACCACCGTAGATGCGAGCGCGGCGTTGACGGCGAGCACGACGAACGAGACCGCGTACACCCCTCCCAGCTCGGCGACCTGGATCACGGCGAGCTCCCGGTACTGTGAGTAGCCGAGGCTGCCCCACGGGAATCCGCCCAGCACCCACCCCCGGGCCCACTCCGCGGCCACCCAAAAAAACGGCGCCACCGCGACGGCGGCCAGCGCCGAGCGCCGGGCGGCGAACCACGACAGCGCGCCCGCGAAGAGGCCGACGTAGAGCCCGCAGTAACCGGCGAGCAGCATCGTCGGCAGCCACGTAAGGGGCCAGGGGATGGCGCTGTAGACCCCGAACGTGAAGTTGAGCCATCGGAGGAGGAGCAGGAAGAAGACGAAGCCCCCGAACCAGCCGAGGGCCAGCGCCGCGCGCGGCCGCCGCAGGAGCGCCAGCGCGATGAGCGGAGCCAGGGCGATCCAGGCACCTCCCGACCAGTCCGTCCGGGGAAAGGCGAGTGCGAGCGCGAGCGCGCCCACGGCGACCAGGGCCCCGTGGACGACGACGTCGCGCAGAGTCGCCCCCGAGTCAGGCGCCGATGGTGAGGCGGTCAGCGAGGAACCGCGGCAGCCGCGCCCCGACGATCTTGCGCCGGGCCGCGGCGACATCGTAGGACACGCGTCGGATGTTCACTCGGCGGTCGTCCATGTCCCACACGGCGTACGCCGCGCGCGGGTCACGGTCACGGGGCTGTCCGACGCTCCCGACGTTCACGATGTAGCGCCGGCCCCGCTCAAGTGCGACCTCGCCTGCCCCCGGTTCGTGCGCCGGCCCCGACGAACCGATTGACCACACGCCCGGACGGTGGGAGTGGCCGACGAAGCAGAGACGGGTCGTGAAGGCGACGAACGCCTCGAATCCGTCTTCGGCGGAGACCAGGTAGTCCCACTCCGCGGGGCGGGCGGGCGAGGAGTGAACGAGCGTGGCGTCGTCGACCTCGAGGACGAGGGGCCGCGTGGCCAGCCAGGCGCGGTGGTCGCCGTCGAGCCGTCCGCGCGTCCACTCGACCGCGGCTCGTGCGCCTGGGTTGAACCAGGCCAGATCGAGGAGCCCGGCCACTCCGTGCTCGTGGTTCCCGGCGACCACGGCCTGGGCGCGCTCGGCCACGCGCTCGATGCAGGCCGCCGGATCCGCCCCGTAACCCACAATGTCGCCGAGGCAGAGGACTCCATCCGCGCGTGTCGCGGCGTCGGCGAGGACCGCGTCGAGGGCCTCGAGATTGCCGTGGATGTCGGACAGGATGGCGTACCGCACCGGGCTCCCGCTGGATCAGGAGGCCGCGCGGAGATCCTTGTGCACGCGGTCGAGGATGCCGTTGACAAACCGGCTTGACTCCCCCGTGCCGAACTTCTTTGCGATCTCGATGGCCTCGTTGATGGCGACCTTCGGCGGGACGCGCTCCGCCTCGAGCAGCTCGTAGACGGCCAGACGGAGGATGTTGCGATCGACCACGGCCATCCGCTCGAGGTCCCAGTGCTCCGTGGACTGGGCGATCAACTCGTCGACCTGCGCCTGCCGCCGCTTCGTCCCGCGGACGAGCACGCTGGCGAATTCTCGCGTGTCGTCGTCGACGGGGTGCCGCGCCCAAAACTCGGGCTCGTGCGGGGTCGGATCGTCCTCGCCGTGCAGGTCGAGCTGGTAAAGGAACTGGAGGGCGACTTCCCTCGCCTTGCGGCGCCGGCCCATAGTTAGCTGCCTCCCCCCAGATCCAGGATTGCGCGGGCGAAGCCCGCGCTCGAACCGCAGATCATCGACGTTTGCCCTTGAAACATTTGACGGCCTGGACAAAGGCAGCCATCTCGATGACGGCGGCGGCCGCCTCTTCGCCGCGGTTGCCGACGTCGCCCCCCGCGCGGGCCCACGCTTGCTCTTCGTCGAGGGTCGTGAGGACGCCGTAGCCGGTCGGCACGCCGGTGGTCAGGGCGACGTGACGTATACCCGACGCCGCCTCGCGCGACACGTGCTCGAAATGCGGTGTTTGGCCTCGGATGACAACACCCACGCAGACGATCCCACCGTAGCGGCCTGTGACCGCGAGGTGATGGGCAGCCTGCGGTAGCTCAAACGAGCCGGGCACCCAGTGTACCTCGACGTGATCCTCGGGCACCTTGGCCGCGGCGAAGGCATGGAGCGCACCCTCCACCAGCCGGCGGCTGATGCGTTCGTTGAAGCGCGCGGCGACGACGGCGTAGCGGGCCGTCGCACCCGCCGAGGTTCGCCGCGCCGCCGGTGCACGGCCGGCCAACTAATGAACGTCGGGGGAAGCGAGCGCCGCTCCTCCCCGACACTCCCCACCGGTTGGCCGCCCGGACGATACCGTCGCTGGATCTCGAACACTGTCGCGTGGAGCGAGCGCCGGGTCGCTCACGCGCAGGAGGCTACACCCCCCTCGGTCTCCCCCGGCCTGACACCCTCCGCTGGTCGCCCGGTGCGATGTGTTCACGAGATCTCAGTCCGGCAGCGACGAGAGCAGGTGGCCGAGCTTGTCCCGCTTCGTGCTGAGGTACTTGCGGTTCTCTTCGTTGGCCGGGATCTCGATGGGCACCCGTTCCACGAAGTGCAGCCCGTAGCTCTCGAGGCCCACCCGCTTCTTGGGGTTGTTGGTGAGGAGGCGGAGGTTCTTCACTCCCAGATCGACGAGCACCTGGGCACCGATCCCGTAATCGCGCGGGTCGGCCTTAAACCCGAGCGCATGGTTGGCTTCCACGGTGTCCATGCCCTGGTCCTGCAGCGCGTACGCGCGTAGCTTGTTGAGGAGCCCGATCCCCCGCCCTTCCTGCCGCAGATAGACGACGACGCCGCGGCCCTCCTTGGCGATCATGGCCAGAGCCACGCTGAGCTGGGAGCCGCAATCGCAGCGGCGGGAGCGGAAGACATCGCCGGGAAGACACTCGGAGTGCATGCGCACGAGCACCGGCGCTCCCCCGGCCACGTCACCCATGACGAGGGCCAGGGGGGCCCAGCTCTCGACGGTCGCCTCGTAGCCGACGGCCGTGAATTCGCCGTAATCGGTCGGTAGGCGGGTCGTGGCGACGCGGCAGACGAGCTTCTCCTTGTGGGTGCGGTACGCGATGAGATCCTTGATGGTGATCATCTTGAGGCCGTGCTCGCGGGCCATGAGCGCCAGGCTCGGCACGCGCGCCATCCGGCCCTCCTCATCCAGCACCTCGCAGATCACCCCGGCAGGATAGCAGCCGGCCAGCCGGGCGAGATCGACGGCCGCCTCGGTGTGGCCCGCCCGCCGTAGCGCACCGCCCGGCATGGCGCGCAGCGGATTCACGTGACCGGGACGCGTGAGGTCGTCGGGTCGCGTGCCGGATTCCACCAGGACGCGAATGGTCACAGCGCGGTCGTAGGCCGACGTCCCCGTGGTGACGCCGTACCGCGCGTCCACGGTCTGGGTGAAGGCCGTCCCCATCGGGGCGGTGTTGTCCGCAACCATCATCGGGATCTGGAGCTCATCGAGGCGCTCGCCCAACATGGGGATGCAGATGAGACCGCGGCCGAACTTCGTCATGAAGTTGACCGCCGCCGGCGTCACCTTGTCCGCCGCCATGACGAGATCACCCTCGTTCTCGCGATCCTCGTCGTCGACGACAACGAGCATCCGACCCTGCCGGATCTCCTCGATGGCCTCCTCGATCGTGGCGAAGACGGTCATGACGCCCCCCTGAGCGTTAGCGACCGGAGCACGTACTTGCCGATCACGTCGGCTTCGATGTTCACCGCGTTTCCGTCCTTGAGCCGCCCCAGGTTCGTCGCCTCCAACGTATGCGGGATCAGCATCACCTCGAAACCCAAGTCGTCCAGCGCCGCCACCGTCAGGCTCACGCCGTCCACGGCGACCGAGCCTTGGCTCACCAGGAGCGGCGCCAACTCGGGGCCCGGCAGGGCGAAGCGCACCCGCACTGTCGATTCTACACGGGTTACGTCCGTGACGACGGCCACGCCGTCCACATGCCCGAGCACCAGATGGCCGCCCAGGGCGGCGCCGAGCCGGAGC
>JBGPYK010000524.1:0-2623 GCA_041493245.1 Methylomirabilia bacterium
CAACAAACTTCAGATAGATCGCTTTCTGCCGGAACCGTTCTCGCAAAACGTCGCGGGCGTAGGCTCGCAGCCATTCACGCGACTCCGTCGTGTCGGGGACATCCACCTCGATCAGTGCCAGCACGTCTCTGTCAACAACGCTGAAGAGCGTGCCACCGTCGAAGCGCCGCGCGAGTTCATCCGCCGTGTCCAGAAACTTGTCGTCCTCGACCGGCGCGCGATGGCCTACGGCGTCCGGGTTATCATCGCCTCCCTCCCGGCGCCGACGCCTTACACTGGCTTAGCTAGAATACTAGCTTACTAGCTTACTAGTAGCGAGGGGCACGCCCCAGTGTCGCCGGGGTGCTCCGATCGTTGATGTCCTTAGTCGAGACGACGAGGGGGTACCCGAGGTCGATTTCCGGGCGACTCAGGAGATCGCGGTGGCGACGGTTCCAGGTCCCGTCCTCCAGATCGCAGCGGAGCCGGGCGAGTCCGGGCTCCGGGGCGCGGATCTTCGAGAAGGTCGAGATCGCGCGGCGGATGTCCGCGTCCAGATAGGCGTGGGGCCGCCGCCAGTACGCGCCGAGGAAGCCGTCGACGCAATCGTGGGGAATGGGCACCGTCGAGACCTCGATGCGCCCCAGCGCGCGCCTGAGTTCTTCGAGGGAAGGAAAGATGCGGCGATCGATCTCGACGAGCTCGGGGAAGTAGTCCTCGACCAGCCAGAAGCCCGAGGCGGCGGGATCCCACGTGAGGATCGCGACGCGGTCCGCGGCGACGCGCGCCAGCTCGTCGAGACCGCGCGCCCGGTCGGGCCAGTGGTGGACGGTGAGGATGGCCAGGGCCGCCGCGAAGCTCGCGTCCCGGAACGGAAGCCGGGTCGCGGACGCCTGGATCGCGGGGGCGCTGCCCGGCCGACGCTGGAGAATCATCGTCATTGAGGGCTCGACGGCGATGACAAATCGATCCGGGGGCTCGTAGGAGCCAGCGCCCGCCCCCACGTTGACGACCGATTCCGCCTCGCCGAGCGCGCGCCGGATGGCCGAGGCGATGCGCGGGTCGGGACGGCGCGCGTTGCGATAGCCGACGCCGATCTCGTCGTAGAGCTGAGTCATGCCGTGACCGCCAGATGGCCCTTTTTCATCGGCCTGCGAGCTGGGCGTGGAGGAACCCGCCGACCGCTGCATTGTAAGGTGCAGGGAGGACGTTGGGCGTGAAGTGGCCGCCGCCGTCGAGGACCACGAGCTTGGCGGCGGGGATGCGCTCGGCCAGCTCGTCGGAGTAGAAGCGAGGCGTGATCATGTCGTCCGCGGCGACGATCACCAGCGTCGGCGTGCGTATCTCGCCGAGCCGCCCGCGGCGATCGAAGCGGACGATGGCGTCGATCCGGCTCGTCAGGATCTCGACGGGTGGAGACGCGGCCGCGGTCTGCCGGTGCTGCTCGGCGATGGCGGCGTCGTTGGCGCTCACCCACCACGGCGGCGCCAGCATCAGGACCGAGGCGCGCAGGTAGGCCTCGACGCCGCAGGTAACGAGCGTTTCACGACGGCTCTCGAAGACGCGACGGAAGTAGGGGTCAGACCCCGCCCAGGTGGCGCTGAGGACCAGGCTCGAAAGACGCGCGGGATGGTCCTGAGCGATGACCTGGCCGATGGCGCCACCCGTCGAGTGCCCGACGAAGTGCGCGGAGCTGATCCCGAGCGCATCCATCAGCCGCAGGACGTCGTCGGCCATCTGCTCGACGGAGTAGCGGATGTGCGAGTGCGTGCTGGCGCCGGTCCCGCGGTGGTCGTGGACGATCACGCGGAAGTCGCGGGTGAGGTCGGGGATCTGGCGGGCCCAGAACGAGCCGAGCCCGCTGAGCCCGGGCACGAGCAGCAACGGCGGCCCGTCGCCGTGGGCTTCGTAGTACAGCTCGGCGTCGCCGATCGAGATCTTCGGCATCAGACCGTATCGTTCATGCCGAGCGCGCGCTCGATGGCGACGACGTCCGCCGGGCGGGCGAACGGCGCCGGTGCCGGTGCGCCCGGCTGCCGCGCGCGTCCGATCGACGCGAAGAACGTCTCGAGCCCGGGCGGAGTGATGACCCACAGCATGACCAGCTCGTCGGCGCTCTCGTTGATGAGCTCGTGCTTGACGTCGTAGCCCAGGAAGCAGGCGGTTCCCGGCACGAGCGGGTGGCTCTCGCCGTCGACGACGACCCGGCCCCGGCCGCGGAAGCAGATCTGCAGCTCGACCTGGTCGCCGTGCGAGTGCGCGCGTACGCGCGCGCCCGGCGCGATGGTTTGGTAACCCATCGCCAGGCCGTCGAAGCGCGTGTTCGCGGGGAAGAGCTTGGGATCGGCGTGGCCGTTGGCGGGCACGGGTTGCCAGTACGACGGCCCCTCGTCGGGTTGCATCACGACGGCGTGGCCGCGGATCGTCTCGGCGGTGCTCATAGTCGTCTCCTTCGGGCGAGGATAGAACGCCGACCGCAGGGGAGCAAGGGGGCGACGTCTCAGCCGAGGAGATCGAAGCCCAGCAGCGCGGTCAGCTCGCGGAGTGCCAGGTCCGGGTCGTCGACCTTGATCGTCGTCATGCCCAGGGCGCGCGCGGTCTTGAGGTTGCGGCCGATGTCGTCGAGGAACACGGCGCGCGGCGG
>JBGPYK010000214.1:0-5051 GCA_041493245.1 Methylomirabilia bacterium
ACCGCCACGACCCGAGCGCCGGCCCGCGCCAGCGCGACCGCGGTCGCCTTGCCGATGCCGTTTCCCGCTCCCGTGACGATCGCGACCCGGTCATCGAGACTCATCGCGGCCTCCTTGACATTTCACTGCTTGCCTCGGGACACTCGTGTTCTCCTGGGTGAACCACATGCCGCGGTACTGCAGCTCTGCCAGCGGCTGGAGATCGCGCGGACACTCCTCGACGCGCGAAGCTCGTGCCGGCTCACACCCGGGAGATCGAGCACGGGACCGCGTCATCGGACCGGCTAGGCTCGGGCAGCGCCCGCTCGATCATGCATTTGATCCAGATTGCCGGGCCGGTCCGCTCGCCTGGCGTGTAGGGGCCGAGGGCCAGAACTGAGGGAGCGTCTCGCGAAGCCGTGGCGCCAGGGGCTCCCACTGCCGCTCCTTGTCGGTCCAGAGAATGACGGCCGGCGGGGTCTGATCCTGCGCGTTGTACTCGCCGGCCGTCTCCAGAGCTGCCACGAGGGGATCCAGCACCCGTACCACCTGCGTGGAGATGTCGCTCGTCACTGCGTGCCCGCTACGACGCGAGCGCGATACTCGTCGCAGACCATGTCGAGAGAAGGGGGACAAGGTTGTCGCAACGCGCCCGCGCGGCACATTTCGGCCAGGGCGTCGACGTGCCGCTGGCAGTCGCGTTCCTTCGGGAGGCGAGGGTAGTTGGATCTGGCCTCGTCCACCGTCGCGCCATCGAGATAGGCGAACCACGTCTCGATGTTCCAGGTGGGTACGAACACCGCAACGCGCTCCCCCGGGCTGCGGACATCGATATTGCCCGCTCGGCAGGCTCGGTTGAGCTGCTCCAAGCGAGCATCGACTCCGTACCGATCACCATCCATCATGGTTACGAACGCCTGACTCGCATGCCGTGTACGGTGGGCCTTTAATTCCCGCGGAAACTGCTGCCGCACGAACTGCTCTGCCGAGCCACGCCCTCCGGGGGCCTTCTCCACGCGCATCGCTCGCGTCTCCCAGCCCATCGCGGACAGGAACCGGCGGAGGCACGCTTCGTGCTGCGTATCCTCGCACAGAAGAACGATCTGGACGCCCCTGCTCACAGCTCCCACCCTCTCGCCACGATTTCCGAGAGCTTCAGGCCGGAGTCGGCTTGTGAAGCGATGGCCTCCTTGAGGGAGCGCACGGAAATGACACCCGAACTCTCACGCTTCAGCAGCACTCCCGCGTCGCCTCCGAGATAGTCGAGCATCTCCGGGTGGTGGGAGCAGAGGATCGCCTGGCGGGGTCTCGTCCCGCAGGCGTCCGAGAGCGCCATGAGCCAGGGCTGGATCTCGGCCAGCGCGAGGTAGTTGTCGGGTTCGTCCAGGAACAGAACATCCTGATCGCCGGCGAGATGGACGAGCGCGTAGAGCGCAATCAGCGCCCGCTGGCCGTCCGACAGCTCATCGAGCCTAAGCTCGTAGCGGCTGCTCTCCCCCTGGAACGCGACCATGAGCGCTCGCGCCTCGGTTCCGACCTTCTCCATTCGGATCGAGTCGAAGCCGTCCAGAACCTTGCGGAGCACCTCGACGACCGTTTGCATCCGATCCGGTCGCTCCTGGATCTGGTGCCGGTACCACGAGGCGAGATTCCCACCGTCGGGTTGCAGCACCGAGTCCTCGGACAGTGACTCGGCCAGGAACCGCTTGGGGTCGAGCGCGCAGACCGACACGCCTCGCATGAACTCTAGAAAACGAGTGAGGCGCTGGTTTACCGGGCGTGCGGCCACGCGGGCCATGGCCGACTCGGACCAGTCCGCAGAATACGTCGGCCCTTCCGAGTGGTTGTCGCGATGCAACCGGACCTCGCCCCGGCGAAACTCAAACAGGGGGCTCTGGCCGGCCTTCAGCGATTCCAGCGTGATCCGCGCCCGCCGGGTTTCCCTCTCGTGGTCGACCTCGATCCGGTAGGTCAGATCGGCCTCGCCCTCCAGTGCCACGGTGACCTCGAAGACCTGCAAGTCTCGGGTCTGCCAGCGTGTGAGCGACCGCGTCGGGAACACACCGGGATCGGTTACCTTCGCCACCCCACTCAGCAACTGGCGGAGGGCGAAGAGCACGTCGAGGACCGACGACTTGCCCGAACCGTTCGGCCCGGCGAGTAGCGTCAGCTCTCGAAACTCGAGAGTGAAGTTGACGAGGCACCGGTAGTTGTCTACATACAATCGCTTCAGCATGGTCTCGCTCCTGCAGCCGGCTCCGGCGCGGCGCGCTTGTCGGCGTTGGCGAGGTGGACGTCGTTCTCCTCCATGATGGCGGCCCGGTAGTCCTCGTAGACGGCGCTGACGGGAGTCGACGCGAGGAGCTGGCGGAGGCCCGGCAGCATCATGTTACGGCTACCGTGGGTACCCCGCTCCCCGTACCGGAAACCGAATCGAGTAGAGGGACGCTCTTCGCGGACCGTTCCGTCTATGCGCTGTGCAGGATACGAAACCATCAAGTGGCCTCTCGATCGAAGGCGGAGGATATGTTGATGGCCCTCGGCAATTGCGCCCTATCCTCCCGCGCCCCCCGGACACACTTGAGCGCGTCTTCGGGCCCCCCGGGTCGGGTTCTCCAGCAACTTCGTATTAGAACGCCCCCCTACCGGAGCGCCGCGGGTCAGTTCCTCCTCCTGGGGCATGGTGTCTTGGCATTATGGCACCCGCCGCACCCGATTGGGACGGTGCGATCTTGACCCTCGCCGGGCCCATACGCTTAGTCGCGAAATTCGAAAATGACGCACTACCCGGTTCGCACGGCGGCCGTCGCCCGGCTCGCACCCCGGCCCGCCCGAGGGGTTCACGGATCGAGGCTGCCAAGGTACCATCGGCGTGGTCTTTCATGCACACCCTGCTCTTCCTCGACCCGGGCCACTTCCACGCGACGCTCACCCTGCGCGTCGCGCATCCACGCGTGTCAGACGACGTGTACGTCTACGCGCCCAATGGCCCCGCGCTGCGCGATTTTCTCGCTCTCGTCGACCGCTTCAATCGCCGCCCCCAAGACCCCACGCGCTGGCGTCCTGTCGTGATCATCGACGCCGATTCGCTCGCGCGTCTCGTCGCCGACCGGCGTGGCGACGTCGTGGTGCTGGCCGGTCGGAACGGCGGCAAGGCACGCACGATCCATCGGCTGCACGACGCCGGGTTCCACGTGCTCGCCGACAAGCCGTGGCTCGTGAATCCGGACGACCTCGACCACGTGCGGCCGAGCCTGGCGGGCTGGCCGCTGGTCATGGAAATCATGACGGGCCGCCACGCCGTCGCGGCCCGACTGTTCAAGCGGCTCGTCGATGCCCCCGACGTTTTCGGCGGTTTTCGCGACGAGGCGACAGCGATCGAGCTGGGCAGTGGACACCATCTCGAGAAGCTCGTGGACGGTGCGCCGCTGCGCCGCCCGTGGTGGTTCTTCGACGTGCGGGTGCAGGGGAGCGGCGCGGTGGACATCCCCACGCACGTCGTCGACCAGACGCAGTGGCTGCTGGACGGCACCGGGGTCGCGCCGGCGGAGATCCCTCAGCTCGTCTCGGCACGCGTATGGCCGACGTCGGTACCGGTGGAGGCGTTCACCCGAATTACGGGCGAGGCTGGCTTTCCCGGCGCGCTGAGTCCGTTTGTGAAAGGCGACGCGCTGAGCTATCTCTGCAATGCCGAGGTGGTCTACCGGATCGGCCACGTCACGGCACGGGCTGCGGTGCGGTGGAACCTGTCGCCGCCACCGGGCGGGGGAGACACCCACTCCGTCGTCGCTCACGGGACACGCGCGGACATCCTGATGGAGCAGGGGGCCCACACCGGCCACCGCCGGAGACTCATCGTCAAGTCTCAAGGAGATCCCGAGGGCGTGGGTCGGGCCATGATTGATACGGTGACCGCGGTTCAGCATGAGTTGCCGGGCGTCGGCGTCGAGCCGGCCGGTCCGGGGCGGTACGAAGTGACCATCCCCGTCGCGCTCGACGCCGGTCACGAGAGCCACTTCGCCCAAGTGCTGGACGAGTTCTTGCGGACCATCGACGATCACCGCTGGCCGGCGGCCGTCGCCGAGCGAACGCTGGCCAAGTACACGCTTCTGGCCGAGGCCTCGGCGCGAACGAGCGCCGATCACGCGATGCCGATGGAGGAATCCCGATGACCCCGCCCAAGCCCGAATCCTTCACGAACGCGCTGGAACTCATGAACCGGTTCCAGGAACCCGAAGCACGCACGCTCATCGCGGACCTCGGGTTGCCCGACGGCTCGCTGGGTCTCGACGTCGGCTGCGGTGTGGGTCTCTACGCCCTCTGGCTGGCCGAGGCGGTGGGGCCGAAAGGTCGCGTCGTCGGGATCGAGCCGTCGACCGAGCGCGTCGAGGAAGCCCGCGCCCTCGTCAGCCACGCTCTCCCGGCCCCGCGCCTGGAATTCCGGGAGGGCGACGCCACGAAGCTCGACGCCGCGGACGCGACGTTCGACTGGGTGTGGTGTGGTGACGTCCTCCACCACGTCCAGGAGACCGGCCGCGCGCTGGCCGAGTTCTCACGCGTCGTGCGCCCCGGCGGACGGGTCATCGTGAAGGAGTCACAGCTCCTGCACGGCCTCTTTCTACCAGGTCATCCCGCGCTCGAGCGCCGCTTGCGCCAGGCCGAGATGGAGTGGAGCCGCCACGAAGGCGGCGAGTGTTCCTTCGAGGAGCGTCGCCAGCGCACGCTCGCCTCCCTGCGCGCCGCCGGACTGACGGTGGAGAGCTTCCGGACGTACCTCCTGGAGCGCCGGGCGCCGCTGCCCGAAGCCGCCCGCGACTACATCGAGTGCGTCGTCTTCGCGCGCAACTGGGGTCCGCGCCTCCAAGATCGCCTCACACCCGGCGACTGGGAGCAGCGCTTGGCCCTCTGCGAGGCCGAGTCACCGGCGTTCATCCTGGCCGACCCGGATTATTACTGCCTCTACCCGATCAGCGTCCTCGTCGCGCGCCGTTGATCCGACGCCGCAGGCGCGGCGCCCAGAGGATCGTGGTCAGCCGTCATCACTCCCCGCCGGCGCCCTCCTTGGCGAATGG
>JBGPYK010000012.1:0-16443 GCA_041493245.1 Methylomirabilia bacterium
CGTCGATTTCCTCGACTCCTCCGACATGTACGGCTGGGGTCAGAACGAGGCGGTCATCGGCCGGGCGCTCAAGGGGCGGCGCGACAAGGCCGTGCTCTCCACGAAGTTCGGCCAGGTGAAGAACCCGGCCGGCGGCGGCAATCTCGTCAACGGCCGCCCCGAGTACGTACAGGAAGCCTGCGATGCGAGCCTCAAGCGGCTCGGCGTGGACGTGATCGACCTTTACTACCAGCACCGTATGGACCCGAGCGTGCCGATCGAGGAGACGGTCGGGGGAATGGCGAGGCTCATCGACCAGGGCAAGGTGCGTACGATCGGACTTTGCGAAGTCGCGCCGGCGACCATCCGGCGCGGCCACAAGACCCACCCCCTCGCCGCGGTCCAGACCGAGTACTCGCTTCTCTACCGGACCGAGGGAGAGGAGACGCTCGCCACCTGCCACGAGCTGGGCATCGCGTTCGTGGCCTACTCGCCGCTCGGGCGCGGCTTTCTCAGCGGCCAGATCCAGAAACCGCAAGATCTCGGGGAAGGTGACCGGCGCTCCGAGCACCCGCGCTTCCAGGACAAGAACTTCGACCACAACCTGGAGCTGGTGCACCGGATCGAGGCGATCGCGGCCGAGAAGGGCTGCACGCCGGCGCAGCTCGTGCTGGCCTGGCTTCTGGCGCAGGGCCCCGAGGTCGTGCCCATCCCAGGCACCAAGCGGAAGGGTCGCGTGGACGAGAACCTCGGCGCGCTGGATGTGCAGCTCGACGCGCGCGACGTCGCGCGCATCGCGGAGGCCATGCCCGTCGGGGCCGCCGCGGGTACGCGCTACCCCGGGCCGCAGATGAAGGGTGTGTATCTCTGAGCCGAGCGCCCCGCGCCGAGCTGGTCGTGATGGGGGTGGGCGCCGCGGCCTTGCTGGTGCTCGTGGTGCTGCCGCTGGCCTCCCTGGTCTGGGGCAGCGTGAGCACCGACGGCCGGCTCACCCTCGACCACTTCCGCGAGGCCTTCGGCCGCCGTCTTTATCTGCAGGCGCTGTGGAACTCGCTCGTGCTCGGCACGTGGACGGCGGTGCTGAGCGTGGTGATCGGACTGCCCATGGCGTGGGCGGTGGGGCGCACCAACGTCCCCGCCAAGCGCTTCGTGCACGTAACGGCGATCGTCGCCTACATCACGCCGCCCTATCTCACCGCGATCGCTTTCGTGAACCTCTTCGGGCCCAACGCCGGCCTGGTCAACCGCTTCGTCCGCGAGACGCTCGGCCTCCCCGCGCTGACCTTCAACGTCTTCTCGATGTCCGGGCTCGTGCTGGTCACGGTGATCCATACCTTCCCGTTCGTATACCTGCTGGCCGCCAGCGCGCTCGAGTCCGTCGACGCGTCGATGGAGGAGTCGGCCCAGGTGCTCGGCGCCGGACGCTGGAGGACGGTGGCCGTGATTACCGCGCCTCTGGTCGCGCCCGCGATCCTCTCCGGCGCGCTGATCGCCTTCGTGAACGCGATCGCGCTCTTCGGGTCGCAGGCGATCATCGGGCTGCCCGGACGCGTCTTCACGCTGCCCACGCGGATCTACGCGCTCTTCGATTATCCCCCCCAGTACGGGCTCGCCTCCGCCATGTCGTTGATCTTTGTCGCTATCACGGTCGCCGCCCTGGCCCTACAGCGTCGCTATCTGGCGCGCCGCTCGTACGTGACCCTCGGCGGCAAGGGCAGTCGTCCCCAGCTCATCGATCTCGGGGGGGCGCGCTGGGGCGTCTTCGGCTTCTGCGTGGGCGTCTTCGTGGTGGCGGTGGTCGCGCCCTACGTCACGCTGCTCGCCGTGTCGCTGTCCAAGTCCTGGGGGCTCCGGTTCTGGGAGAACCTCACGCTCCACAACTACCGGTTCGTCCTCCTCGAGTACGACGTCACGCGGCGGGCCATCTGGAACAGTCTGCTCCTCGCCAGCGCGGCGGCCACCGCGGCGGTCCTGCTCGGGAGCCTGATTAGCTGGATCGACCTGCGCACGACCCTGCGGGGCCGGAAGCTTCTCGACTACGCGTCGCTGGTGCCGCTGGGTCTGCCCGGCATCGTGGTCGCGGTGGCGCTGATCCAGTTCTGGCTGCGCATGCCGCTGCCGATCTACGGCACGCTTCTGATCATCCTGCTCGCCTACACCGGCCGCTACATTCCTCTGGGCGTGCGCTCGGCCAGCGCCGCCTTCAGTCAGATCGACCCGTCGCTGGAGGAGACGGCGCGGGTGACCGGCGCCGGTTGGCTGCGGACGTTCGGGGCCGTCACGCTCCCCCTCGCGCGTCCCGGGCTCTTTGCGGGCTGGCTCCTCGTGTTCGTGCCGGCGCTGCAAGAGCTGAGCGCGTCGATCCTCCTCTTCAGCTCGGGGTCGATCACGCTGGCCGTCGCCGTCTACAATCTCTACGAGACCGGATACCTCGAGGCCGTGGCCGCGCTCGCCATCGTCACCATGATCATCATCACCGTCGCCGTCACGGTCGCCACCCGCCTCGGCCGCGGCGCCGCCCGACTCGAGCGCGCCCCCATCGCGAATTAGGCATGGCCGGAATCACGATCGAGTCCGTGACCAAGCGCTATGGCGCACTTGCGGCCGTGAACGGCCTCAGCCTCGAGATCGCCGACCGCGAGTTCGTCACGCTGCTGGGACCGAGCGGGTGCGGCAAGACGACGCTCCTGCGCCTCCTCGCGGGCTTCGCCGTGCCCGACGAGGGCACGATCCGCGTGGACGGAGCGATCCTGTCCACGAAGACCGGCGTCGTGCCGCCCGAGCGGCGCGGCATGGGCATGGTCTTCCAGAACTACGCGGTCTGGCCCCACAAAACCGTCTACGCGAACGTCGCCTTCGGCCTCGAGATCCGCCGGTTCCCGAAGACCGAGATCCGTGCCCGCATGGCGCGCATCCTCGAGCTCGTGAATCTCTCCGGTCTCGAGGAGCGCTATCCCAACCAGCTCTCCGGGGGCCAGCAGCAGCGTGTGGCGCTCGCGCGGAGCCTCGTCGTCGAGCCGGGCATCCTGCTGCTCGACGAGCCGCTGTCGAATCTCGACGCCAAGCTCCGCGAGCGCATGCGCTGGGAGCTGAAGGACCTCCAGCGGCGGACCGGCATCACGTTCGTATATGTCACGCATGACCAGTCGGAGGCCATGGCGCTCAGCGACCGGATCGCGGTCATGCATCAGGGTCAGCTCCAGCAGTACGGGCGGCCGCGCGAAGTCTACGCCCGGCCGGCCAACCGCACCGTGGCGGACTTCATGGGACTGGTGAACCTGGTTCCCGCGCAGGTCGTCCTGTCGGCCGCCGCCGGCGGCCTCGTGGAGATCGGCGGCCACCGCGTCCCTGTGACGTTACCGCCCGGCGCGCGAGCGGGACAGACGGTGCAGGTGGCGATCCGACCCGAGAACGTCCGGCTCGCCGCCGCCGGCACCGCGGTGTCCGGCGAGGCCGGCGTCATCAGCGCCAAGGTGGTGGAGGTGACGTTCCTCGGCAATCTCACGGACTGTCATGTGACGCTCGATGACGGCACCCGCGTGCGCGTGCAGGCCGGGCCGGGCGAGGCGTTGGAAGTCGGGCAGCGCGTGCACGTGAAGTTCGACAGCCAGCTCTGCACGGTCTTTTGCGAGTGACGCACGGAGGATCCTGAGCATGACGTTAGCTCCGTGTCAGCGGAGATGGAAGCCCGTCGAGCATAGGCGGGGAGCATAGAGCATAGGCGGGACAAAGGCCCTGTGGACGTAACATCCCTTCTCGGCAGTCGCCCCCACCGGAGACGGGTCGAGCTTGCGCTTCAGCTCTGTCGCCATGTCGATCTCGTCACGCTCGGAACGTTAGCAGGTCGACGTTTCTATCAACCAGTGTACCGAAGTCGATACAGACCATCCTCATCGAGAGCCCAATTTCGGGTTGGGGCTACTCGGCGGAAAAGGCAGCCGCGACCAAGTCAACTACGTGCGACAGATCCTCAGAGACCAGGGTGGCAATCCATTGGTACGAGCCGGGTGGAAGACCGGAGGGTACCACCATATCGAGGACGGCAATGGACTCCGAGCGAGCCGCTTGAAGAGGGCGCGCGCTGATGTCACTCAGCGACGGTGGATGCGCCACGTTGTAGGGCACGAACTGCACCACCGGATCAAAACGATAGATGAGGGCTGGATTGTCCGTGGTGTTTATGGGGGTCTTGAGCGCCAGCGGCCCCCCTCGCGTTCGCCCCGCCTGAGCCAAAAGCAGCGCATCAATTTTAGGAACCCCCGCGCGTTGGCAACTCGCGCAGCGGTGACGACGACAGGGAAGCTCCTATGTGCCCGCGGCTCGGGGGAGGGCAAAGAAAACCTTTCCCTCGAGCCGTCCAGAAAAGTTGCAAGCGTAGTTCAGCCTCCGCGTCGTCCGACGTCGGGGGCTTTTTCGTTGCGCCGCTCGTGGCTACGCAACGCGCACCTAAGCCACCCCAGGGACATCGCAAGATACGCGATAGTGACATAGAGGACGAACATCCAGACGTACTCTCCGGTTTCCCTCGCTCGCTTCGCCTTCTCCGGGTCCAGGTACGAGGCGTCGCCTGACCCGGTCAGGCCTATTGACCCCATCCAGCACACGCCGAAGATCACGGTTGACGCGATGAGGTATCCCTGGAGACGTGTCTCCCGGTCCAATCGCTGACCAAAGAGCCAACCAAACCACGTGGTGATGCCGCCCATGGGAATAAGGGCCCAGGGGGTAACGAGGCGCCACAGTGTCTTAACGGGAACGGCGGTGCCGCTGGCAAGTACTAAGGTGAAGATGGTAGGAGCAGCGAGCGCGATGGCTACCTGAAACTGCGTACGTCGTCTCGCCAACAGCCTGGAGACAATCCCAACTATGTGAACAAGTAGCTGGCTCTGGCCGAGTTGCTCGCTCGCCTGAGAGAGCAATTCGGCGCCCGCGAGCCCGGCGATTAAGAGGGCAAGAACGCCAACGATTGGGGAGTTAGCGTGGACCGCATACGCCAGCTGGACGAGTCCAATGGCAGTGAAAACCCCGAGGAAAAGCATCCAGCGAGAGCGGGTAGGCGTACTCAAGCTCCCTCACGCTGGGCACGCATGCTACCGCCTCGGCAACGGCGAGCCGACGCGCGCGCAGCGCTCCTCGGGTTGAGCGGCGCTCCGCCACAGAGCATAGGCGGGACAAAGGCCCTGTGGACGTAACATCCCTTCTCGGCAGTCGCCCCCCCCCCGGAGACGGGTCGGACAACGGCTGCCTGGTACCCATGCTGCCCTTGATACAGACCCATCCACCCTCGGGACCATCGGCAAGACGCCGTTCCCGGAGGACGGCGAGGATGCGGTCGGATTGGGTGAGCGTTTCCATAAACTGTGTGATACAGTCTCACAATCTTTGAGATCTCGCTCGAACTCGCAGTCATCGCAACGCAGGCGCGCGAAGCCGCGCGCCAGCACACCACAGGTGAGAAAGTCCCGGAACTCCTGCTCCACGAACATAGGGAGGCGGGAACCCTCGGCGGGGTCAGCCGCCGCGTTCAGGAAGGCATCCAGGTGCGCTTCGACGATGCGGTACAGCACGCCGCGTTCGGCGTCGCGCGGTTGATACGTGGTGCACGGGAGAGGCATGCGCGCGACATAGGCCGAGCGGACGGACGCGGACAATGCCGAAAGAGAGATACGTCGAAGGGTGTTGGGGTAGCAGCGCTTACGCATCCCACAGGCCGAGTGTCTACTTCCAAGCTGGCCGTCCACGAGAGCCAGCTCTCCGTGCAGGGCTCGGCCGCCGACGCGCGCCTCCAGGAGATGGTCGCTGCTCGCCAGTGACCAGCTCTGACGTTCATGAGCCGCTCACGACTCTCGACTCTGCCCCTCCCTGGCGGAGCCATTATCCCCGGCATCCGGTTCTCCGAGGGGGAGGCAGAGAGGTTGGCGGGTCCGGCCGCCGACGCGAAAGGCCTTTTGGAGCGCCTATGCTCTCTCCACCCCGAAGAGGTCGTCCTCGAGCCAGATCCCCGTCCATCCGACTCCTGATCTTGCTGTGGCGAGAGTCAGGGGTCGCGTCATGATCGGCGGCCATGACGTCCCGGAAGCGGTGGTCAGACGCCGCTACTGGCGCGGACTTCGCAATTTCTTCGAGCTCTATCAGCCGCTCGCCACGACGTGGCGGGTGTACGATAGCGCCGTGAGCCATGATCCAGTATTGATTGCCGCTGGCCGCGGTCACATCGTCGCCGACGTGACCGATTTCGCCAAGTGGGAACGCATTCGACGAGGCCCATATGGAAGCGAATGAGACACCGAGTCGGATCGACAAGATCTTCGCCGACGGCCGTTTGATCGACGAAGCGCTCGTCGCCGCGAGGGCAGACGCGGTCGAACGGCACCGGCGTGCGGGCGTACCACTTGTGGTTGTCCGGGATGGTCGTATCGAGCACGTCCCTGCGGATCGTCTCGCTCCCGACGCGGACGCCGTGTTGACCGACGCTGACTTCAAGGCGAAGCGGAGGGCCAAGGACTGGATAGAGTGGTACGACGAGCGCCGCGCGATGATCAAGGACTGCTTGTTGGCCCGCGAGTCGGCGACGTTGCACAAAGGCCGCTTCAAGCAATTCTACGAGGAGCTGTACCCATTCGTTCTCTGGCTGAGCCACGTCTACGCAGGCCGTGAAGACGTGACCGGCGCGCTCAATTCAGACAGGACGCGCTACCGCGACTACGATGCCGTCATCAAGGACGGCTCCACGGTCACGTACGTGGAGATAACGACCACGACGTTCAATCGCAGCGAGCTGCTGAACCGGAAAAAGCTTCTGACCGAGGGAGCCGTCGTCGACCCGATTGCGCGCACGCAAGAAGAATGGCGAGAGCGACTATTCAAGAAGATCGAAGCGGCTGTCCAGAACAAGTCGAAGCAAAGTTTCGGCCGAGATTACGTGCTGATCGTGAGCTTCGACGACTTCGCGTGGTTCGGTACCGATGACGACAAGGCAGCGCTGACATCGTTCGTGATCGCCCACCTGCCGTCGTGGAATCTCAAGGCCGCCAGGCTCTACATCATCGGGGAGTCGGGCCGGACGTTCGAGTCGTTCCCGGTGCCTCGCCCCTAGTCGGCCCTCACCCTCTCTCGACGGGCGCCCACCTTGCCCGTCGCACCCGGGCCTGCACGTTGGCCACCAGGCCGTCGTGCAGCTCGAGGGGATAGTGACGCCTCCGGCGGCAGCGGCTCATGAACGTCAAGAGCTGGGCGGTCGGGAGGAGCAGAACCATCGAGAACGTTCCCCTCTTGCCGGGATTACTCGTGGCCCGGCGGGGCGGGTCCGGGGTGGGCCCGAGGTGGCCACCGGTGCGGACCCCCACGATCCGCCGACGGCCCCCGCCGCTGGGGCACTTCTTCCTCGACAGCCTCCTCGGGCGTGGGGATAATTTGCGCGCGCCAACCGGACTACCTGCCAGTTCCCCTGCATCCTCGGCCCTTCGGGGTGCGGCAAGTCGACGCTGCTCAACATCGTGGCCGGCTTCATCCAGCCGCCGTCCGGCAGCGTGCTCCTCGGTGGCCTCGGCTCGCTGATCAACGCCCTGCTTCTCGCCGCCGAGCGCCGCCTCCTTCCCCGCAGTACGAGCTGATCTGCGCTTGGAACTGACGTATCGGTTTTGTCACACTTGCGGTGGCGCCACGACGCCACTATGCTCCGGCGTCAACGGAGCGCAGCGAATGCACAGGAACGACCTGATGAAACTCAGCCGGCTCCGCATCCGCGAAGCACGCGTCCTGCTGGAGGCCGGCGAGTTTCCCGGTGCTTACTATCTCGCCGGATACGCCGTGGAGTGCGCCCTGAAAGCGTGTCTCGCCCGACGCTTTCGCCTGCATGACATCCCGGACCGGAAAGTCGTCAGCGACGTGTACACTCATGACGTGGACAGATTGCTCGACCTCGCGGGCTTGCGGTCGGCACTCCAGCAGGAGGCCGCCGCGCATCCGGCCCTCCTCGCCAACTGGGACGAGGTCAAGGACTGGGCGGAAACCGCCCGCTACGAGCCGGACATCACGGAACAAAAGGCGCTGAAGCTCTATTCCGCCTGTACGGCAAGGCGCGATGGCTTCCTCGGCTGGCTGAGACGGCGATGGTGAAGCGCGAGTTCACCACGGAGATGATCGCAGCCGGCCGCATGCTGCTCGAGCTGCTTGACCGGCACAAGTTTCGGACGTGCGCCGCGTTCTGGTTCTATTTCGACGAATCCGCCCGTTGGCGGTTCGTGGTTGCCTCGCCGGAGGTCCGCACGCGCGGCTCAATCGCGGCCTATCGGAAAATCAACGCGCTCGCGCGGAAGATCCCGGGCGGCGACGAGATCTTTGGCCCGAGCAACGTGACCGCCCTCGAGGACAACAATCGCCTGGTCGTCGCCTTGCGGCGCGCCAATTCGACCGGTCCGAAGCTCGCCGGCCGCCGCCTCACTGGCGAGGCCATCAACGGCACGATGATCGACGACGCCTACATTTACCGCCTGACGTAACCAGCGCTTGGCGGCCTGGCCCGGCCCGCCCCCCCCCTCCTCGACAGCCTCCCCGGGCTTGGGGATAATTTGCGCGCGCCAACCGGACCACCCGCCAGGGACAATCAACAACTCAACGGCTTGGCGACGGTTCACGAGCTCTGACGCATGGAAGAGGATCAGCATGACGGCCGAACCCAGCATCGCGGGGCACGAACACTGGACCCGGAAGGGCGACGTGCGCCTCTTCCTCTGGGAGAAGCGCGGGGGAGCGACCGAGGGCCCACTGGGCACCATCTTGTTCGTCCACGGCTCGTCCATGGCGTCGCAGCCGACGTTCGATCTCCACGTTCCCGGCCGGGCGGACTCCTCGGCCATGGATCACTTCGTGCGCCTCGGCTACGACACCTGGTGCGTGGACATGGAGGGGTACGGCCGCTCCGATAAACATCGCGACATCAACAGCGACATCGCCACCGGCGCCGACGACCTCGCAGCCGCCACCGATTACATCGCGCGCACCCGGGGCGTTACCTCCGTGCTGATGTACGGGATCTCGTCCGGTGCGCTGCGGGCGGCGCTGTTCGCTCAGCGCCATCCCGAGCGGGTCCGCCGCCTGGCCCTCGACGCGTTCGTGTGGACGGGCCAGGGCAGTCCGACGCTCGCCGACCGCCGCAAGCGATTGCCCGAGTTCCGGGCGAAGAACCGGCGCCCCATCGACCGCGCGTTCCTGCGCAGCATCTTCACCCGCGATCACCCGGGCACGGCCGACGACGAGGTCGTCGAGGCCTTCGCCGACGCCATCCTCGCCCTCGACGACTCCGTGCCCACCGGCACCTACGTCGACATGTGCGCCAACCTGCCGCTCGTGGACCCGGCCCGCATCACCGTGCCGACTCTCGTCATGCGGGGCGAGTACGACGGGATCGCCAGCGTCGAGGACCTGCTCGAGTTCTTCACCAAGCTTCCCAACCCCGACAAGCAGTTCGCCGTGATGCCGGGCATTGCCCACGCGTCGCTCCAGCAGAAGAACTACCGGCTCGTCTACCACATCCTGCACAGCTTCGTGAGCCAGCCAGCCCCCGTCTACCGGGGCGCATGAGGGAGACCGGGATGATCCGCACCGTTTGCTGCCTGCTCGCCGTCCTGATGCTCGCGCCGCCCGCGGGCGTGTTTGCGCAGGCCCCCGACCTGGTGGACATGGCCGCGGCCAAGCGGGAGGGCGGCGTGACCTGGTACACCTCCACGCCGGTGGCGCAGGCCCAGAAGATCGCCAATCTCTTTCAGGCCGAGACCGGCATCAAGGTCGAATTGTTCCGCTCCGGCGGCTCGGCCGTGCTGCGCCGGTTTCTACAAGAGATCGACGGTCGGCGGGTCCTCGCCGACGTGCTCACCATTTCCGACCCTGCCGCCGTCTCGATGCTGATCAAGCGTGACCTGCTCGTGCCCTTCCGTCCGCGGAACTTCGAGAAGATCCCCGACGACGTCAAGGATCCGCGCGGCTACCACGTCGCCCAGCGCCTGAACGTCGCGGGCATCATCGCCCGCACCGATAAGGGCCTCGAGCTGCCGAAGAACTGGACGGACCCCACCGATCCCAAGTACAAGGGCAAACTCGTGATGCCCGACCCCTCGTTCACCGCGATCCAGCTCATGGTGATCGGCGCGCTCTCGCAGAAATACGGCTGGGGCTTCTACGAGAAGCTCCGGGCCAACGAGATCATGATCGTCCAGAGCCACCAGCAAGTTTCGGAGACTCTCGTCCGCGGCGAGCGGCTTATCGCGGCCGAAGGCGCCGACAGCTACGCCTGGGAGGCGCGGAAGGCCGGCCACAAGGTCCAGATGATCGTCCCCACCGACGGCGCCTTCGTCGTCGCCGCCCCGACGGCGATCATCAAGGGCTCGCCTCACCCCAATGCGGCGAAGGCGCTCGCGGAGTTCATGATCGGGGACACCGTGCAGCGGCTGTTCCCGACCGAGGGCATCTACGCGGCCCGGAGCGACATCGAGCCGCCGGCAGGCAGCCCGCCGCTCAAGGCCATCAAGCTCCTGCCCGTGGACTACGACCGGGCGGAGAAGGAGGCGAAGAGTCTCAAGGACCGCTTCAACGAGATCTATCAGTAGCCCGGTCGCGCTCTCGTGACCCAGCGATGGTTGGTGGCGGCCGCGCTCTTCGCGGTCGTCTTCAGCGCCTCGAATCAGATCGCCGCGTTCGGCGTGTTCCTGCCCGCACTCGCCGATCACTTCGGCTGGAGCCGCGGCGCCATTTCCGTCGCGCTCTCGATCAGCCTGCTGCTCGGCGGGCTCGCCGGGTTCGCCGTGGGCGCCATCGCCGACCGTCACGGCCCGCGGGGAATCCTGCTCCTCACCGTGGCGATCGCCGGTGGAGGCTACGCGCTGGCATCGACGACGGGCGCCCTCTGGCACCTCTACGTCTTCGTCGGCGTCATGGGTGGCCTCGGTACCTCGGGGTTCTACATCATCGCGTCGACGACGGTGACGCGGTGGTTCGATCGGGACCGGGGACTCGCGCTCGCCCTCGTGCTCGTGGGTTTCAACGTCAGCTTCGTCACGGCCGGGCCAGCGGCGGCCTGGCTGATCGAGCGCGTGGGATGGCGCGGCGCCTATCTGGTATTCGGCGGCTGGCTCTGGGTGGTCGGGAGCCTGGCCGCGCTCGTGGTTCGTGATCCGCCCCGCCGCCGCGTCGCGCCGGGCCACGCGCCGGTACGGGACGATCACGGCGTCGGTGTCGGCGAAGCGATGAGGGACCGGCGGCTCTGGCTGCTTGGTCTCTCCTGGTTCCTGCTCGGTGCCGTGCTCCTGATGGTGACGGTGCACGTCGTTCCCTACGCGCGCGATCGCGGCGCCGACCTCGCGAGCGCCGCGCTCGCGCTGACGGCCTACGGCGTCGGCGCCGCCGTCGGCCGCCTCGCGTCGGGACCGCTGTCGGACCGCCTCGGGCCCCAGCCCATCATGCGCGCGTGCTTTACGCTCCAGGTGATCGCCCTCGTCGCGCTGGCGTTCGGGCCGCCGCTGGCGGTGCTGTTGCCGATGGTCGCCGTGTTCGGGCTCGGGTTCACCGGCGCCGACACCGTCTACATCCGGGTGATCCCGGACGTTTTCGGTCTCAAGGCGCTCGGCGCGATCACAGGGGTGCTGACGATGGGCTGGCGGGCCGGCGCCGCGCTTGGCCCCGCCCTCGCCGGCTTCGTCCACGACGCCACCGGCTCGTACGCGCTGCCCTTCGGTCTGGCCCCGGTCGCCGTGGTCGTGGGCTACGCCCTTTTTGCCGCGGGATCGAAAAAGCCTTGACCCGCGAGGGAAATAGTTTGTGTCCACGAGCCGGAGGCCGAGATCTGCTCTGAATGTTCGGTTATACTTAGAACTACTTGGTGCTCACTAGCTGGAGGGAGTCATGCCCGCATCCATCAAGACGAAAACCATTCCGGCCCTGGAGGTCAGGACACAGCTTGGCCAGATCATGAAGGACGTCCAGGGCGGACGGGTTCGGGTCTTGGTCGAGAAGTCGGGCGTGCCTATGGTGGGCATCATCAGTGCAGACGAGTTTCAACGGGTCATTACGGAGCGCGAGGTCCGGTTTGCCGTGATCGACCGCATTCGCCGTCGAGTGCCGTCCGTTGCGGACGCCGAGATCCAGCGGGACGTCGGCGACGCCTTGAAGTCGAGACGCCCCCGCCGGCGTGCTTAACGCGCTCCTCGACACCAACCAACTGGTCAGCAGTCTCCTCAGCGCCCACGGCCCCCAGGGCCAACTCGTCGACGCGTGGCGCCGACGAGCCTTCGTGCTCTTCCTTGCCCCGGGCCAGATCGACGTAGTTGCCAACGTCCTCGCGCGACCCAAGATCACCAAGAAGTACCGCATCTCCGCCGGGGATCGGCACGCGTTCATCGAGCTGCTCCACGCCGAGACGATCATCGCTCCCCACGAGGATCGTCCCGGCGTTTGTCGCGACCCCGACGACGACTACCTCTTGGGATGCGCGGCGGCGGCCGGGGTCGAGTATCTCGTGAGCGGCGATGCTGACTTGCTGGTGATTCGCCCGTACCGCGACGTCGTGATCGTCGACGCTCGACACTTCCTCGGCCTGTTGTCTGACCAACGCCGCTGATATCGCTACGCTGCTAAGTTGAGCGCGGGAACAGCCTAGCTTACTGTGGTCGGCGGTGAAGAGTCTGAGCGCCAGGGAGGCCGAGTGGCGGACTACGTTCAGGTGACGGGGCTGCGCAAGAGCTTCGGTCGCGAGGCCGCGGTCGACGGGATCTCCTTTGGCGTGGAGAAGGGGCGGATCCTCACCCTGCTCGGCCCGAGCGGCTGCGGCAAGACGACGACTCTTCGTTGCATCGCCGGGCTCGAGCATCCGGACGAGGGCACGATCACCATCGACGGCGAGCCTATGACCTCCGCGCGCGACGGGATCTTCGTGGCCACCGAGAAGCGCAGCGTGGGGATGGTGTTCCAGTCCTACGCGGTGTGGCCGCACATGACCGTCTTTCAGAATGTGGCCTACCCGCTGGAGATCCGCAAATGGCCGCGGGGCCAGTTCGCCGCGCGCGCCGGCGAAGTCCTCGAGATGGTGGGCCTGGCTCGCTTCCGTGACCAGTACGCCACGAAGCTCAGCGGTGGCCAGCAGCAGCGGGTCGCGCTGGCCCGCGCGCTGATCTTCAACCCGCGGGTGCTCCTCTTCGACGAGCCGCTGAGCAATCTGGACGCGAAGCTCCGCGAGCAGCTCCGCATCGAGATCGTCCGCGTCCAGCGCGAGGTGGGCATCACCTCGGTCTACGTCACGCACGACCAGGCGGAAGCCATGGTCATCTCCGACCAGATCATCGTGATGAGCCACGGGCGCATCCAGCAGCAAGGCGACGCCCGCGCCATCTACACGCGCCCCGCCAACCGATTCGTCGCCGAGTTCATCGGGCTGGCGAACCTCCTGTCGGGCGTCGCGACGGCACCGGACGGGACCGACGGATTGCTGCGGGCCGAGATCGCGCTGGGCCCGGGGCGGCAGGCGGTACTGCGAGCGCCCCAGCCCGACGGGAAAGCGCCGCCCGGAACGCGCGTGCTCATCTCCATCCGGCCCGAGGACGTCGAGATCGGTCCCGTGGATTCAGCGGGCGGGGAGAACCGCTGGGAAGGCGTGGTGACCAGCGCGGTCTACATGGGAACTCACGTGGACTATCAGGTGGACGCGGGGGCCGTGCGTTTCCGCGTCCAGGCGAAGGCGGCCACGCCGTATCGGCAAGGCGACCGGGTGGCGCTTCACCTCCCGCGCGCCGCGTGCGTGTGCATCCCTGCCGAGCCTCCGGTGTAGCCTCGTCTTATCCACGGTGAGGATCTGCGCGAGGTTGACCATCGACGGTTCTCTGAGTCCACCCTCGCCTCGCCTGAGCAGAACGGTGACCGGATAGGCTTTCAAGGTCGTCGTGATCGCCGCGACGATGGTGGTGGCGGCGAACTCGTTGCCCACGTCGTTCTGGATCACCAGTGCCGGTCGAATGCCCCGTTGCTCGCTTCCGCGCGCGGTATTGAAATTTACCTGCCAGACCTCCCCTCGGTGCGGAAGGGCGGCCGTCACTCGAGGACCTCACGGGCCGCCGGCAGATCGCGCTCCGCGGCTGCACGATCGGTCTTCGCCATCGCACGGTATCCCTCCTTCAGCGCTTCCTCCAGTTGAACGCGCTGCCAGAGACGGAGGGCTTCTCCGACGAGCCGGCTGCGCGTCGTTCCGGTCTTGCGGCTCACCCGGCCCAGGGTGCTGACGATTTCGGGATCGAGACTGATAGTGATTTTCGCTTTGGCGGGCACGGCTTGCCTCCATTTCGGTCATACCTTCGGTAAGACGATTATGCTAGATTCGCGGTGAACGATCCCGTCCTCCGCTCGACGGCGTCGGCGCGGATAAGCCGGTGGTGGCCCCGTCTGCCCGCCGTGTTGTAAACCGGACGCGCTGCGCTAGACTCCACCTCCGTGTGGAGTATGATGGCGGGCGCAGGCGAGTCCCCTGACCTCGAAGTCGCGCAACTCACCTTCTCCGGCGAGGTGATCATGACACGATGGCGGTCCGCAAGGTCGGTGGTACTCGGGGCCAGCGCGCTGGTCGTCCTCGGCGGCTGTGCGTCGCTGGGAACATCGACCGACGAGGCGACCGACCGAATTCTCGGTTGGAGGTCGGACCTGGGGAAGGGGACGGTGTCCAGCTACGCCGAGTTCGCCACCGCCGGGATGCCCAGGGCGCTCGGCGTCGCGTTCTCGGCGAGCGCATTGGATGGGCTGCCGGCCGCGGGCTCGGATCGCCATCACTGCTTCGACCGAAACAAGGACGGCGCCGTGGACCCCGTCACCGAGTGTCTCAACACATACGAACTTGTGATCCCTCTGCCCGATGCGGTGGCGAGGCGCGGAGACATCCCGTTCAAGTGGGTGCTCCTGAACTGGAATCCCGCCGGCCATATCCCGCCGGGGGTGTATGACGTCCCCCACTTCGATGTCCATTTCTACATGGAGCCGATCGCGAATGTCTTTGCGATCGAGTCGGGTCCCTGTGGGCCCGAGTTCATCCGCTGCGACCAGTTCGAGGTGGCCCGGCGGCCACCCCCGGCGAACTACATGCATCCCGACTTCAAGGACGTGGAAGCCGCGGTGCCGGCGATGGGCAACCACCTCATCGACCTGACGGGGCCCGAGTTCAACAAGCAGCCGTTCACTCGCACGTGGATCTATGGAGTCTATGACGGCAAGGTCACCTTCTATGAAGAGATGGTGACGCGGGCATTCCTCTTGGGCAAGCCCAGCACGTGTTTCCCGATCAAGTCGCCGCCGGCGGTTGAGCGGAGTGGTTTCTACCCGACCCTCTCCTGCCTCCGGCAGGATGCGCGGACCGGTGGATACACCGTCTCGATGGAAGGCTTTGCGTTTCGCGAGGCGCAGGCTCCGGCGGCAAAGTAGCGGCCCGCGAGGGCGGCGTCCGAGTTGAACGACAGCAGAGCGCCGGCCGATCGTTGACAGCGCTCGAGATAGCTGGCTAGATTGCCCTCATTCATCGGGCTCGCCGCGCGGTGGTCAGATGCAGAGGCGCCGCGGGCAAGGGCATCGGTAAGCTGGCGCGCCGCGCCGGCGGACGCCTTCATCACTCTACTATTCGCAGGAATTGAACGAGACATTCTTGAGCGTCTACACGTAGGCCGTCGTCTGTGGTAGCTGACCCGGGAAATGAAGGAAGGCTCGCGAAAAAGGGCCGGATCCTCACCCTGCTGGGCCCGAGCGGCTGCGGCAAGACGACGACCCTCCGCTGCATCGCCGGGCTCGAGCATCCCGACGAGGGCACGATCACCATCGCTGGCGAGCCCATGACCTCCGCGCGCGACGGGATCTTCGTGGCCACCGAGAAGCGCAGCGTGGGGATGGTGTTCCAGTCCTACGCGGTGTGGCCGCACATGACCGTCTTCCAGAACGTGGCCTACCCGCTGGAGATCCGCAAATGGCCGCGGGGCCAGATCGCGGCGCGCGCCGGCGAAGTCCTCGAGATGGTGGGCCTGGCCCGCTTCCGTGACCAGCACGCCACAAAGCTCAGCGGCGGTCAGCAGCAGCTGTTGTTGACAACCCTGTTATCCGCGCTGTGTTTGAATTACGTATCCGCCGGACGAATCAGCCAAGTCCTCCGGTCAATTCACCGCGACGAGCTAGGTCGTGACGTCGAGGCCGCGGGCTGCTCCCTTGCCATCATGCGTTGCGATGGCCACCGTCGCCGGCCGGTTGGAGCGGTTACTCCACGCGTGATTGGTGCCCCGCTGCACCACGAAATCGCCCGCCTTCAAGGTGACTTCCTGCGTATCGAGCACCAGCACGATCTCGCCTTCGGTGACGATGCCGAATTCGAGCGTTCGCGTCTTCTGCATATAGGGGTGCGGCGCATCGGGCGCATAGGTCGATGCGCCGGGGGAACCCATCGCCTTGAAGAACGCC
>JBGPYK010000430.1:0-3252 GCA_041493245.1 Methylomirabilia bacterium
CCTCCACGAGGAGGACGACGTGGTGCACGGCCTCGCCCGCCGACTCCACCGGCGCCGCCGTGAGCCGGAACGTCTTGGCCTCCCCCGCGATCGTCATCGTCGTCTCGAGGACGCTGACCCGCCGTGAGGAAAACACCTCGCGGAGGAAGGCCGCCACCGTCTCGACCCGGTCCGCGCTCACCAGATCGGCGAAGGAGCAGCCGCTGGCGCCGTCGCCGCCGAGCACGCGGGCGCCCTCCCGGTTGGCACGCACGACCGCGAGTGCGGCGTCGAGGACGAAGACGCCGAGCGGCAGCGTTTCGAGGACGACCTCCACGAAACGCTTCTGCTCGTCCAGCTCCCGCGTCCGCTCCGCGACCATCGCCTCCAGCTCGGCGTAGAGACGCGCGTGCTCGAGCGCGATGGCGGCCTGGTCGGCAAAGGCGACCAGCAGCTCCTCCTCCGCCTCCGAAAACCGGTGGACGTCACGGCGGAAGACGCTCAGGACGCCGATCACCCGCGCGCCCACCATGAGCGGGACCGACAGCATCGAGCGGACGCCGCTCCGCTTCTGCAGCTCGGGATCGCGCACCCGGGGATCGTCGAAAACGTCGTGGCTCTGCACCGGCCGGCGCTCCTTGACGGCCAGCCCGCCGATGCCCTCGCCCTCGCGGATGCGGATCTGCGAGACCATGTCGGACGGCAGGTCGAGGCTCGCCGCCGACACCAGCTCGCCCGTGGCCGAATCGATCGTCATGAGGTCGCACGATTCGACACCCAGGACCGTCCGCGCCTGCTCGAGGATGACGCGGATCGTGCGGTCGACGTCCAGGCTGGCGGTCACGGCGCGCCCCGCCTCCACCAGCGCCCGCGTCTCGCGCGCGCGGCGCTCGCTCTGCTCGAAGAGCCGCGCGTTGTGGATGGCGATGCCGGCCTGGTCGGCGAACGCCTCCAGCAGCTCCTGGTGGTGTGCGGTGAAGACTCCCGGCCGGGTGGAAAAGGCCGAGATGACCCCGATGAGAACGCCGGCGACCTTGAGGGGCACGCACAGCATCGAGCGGATGCCCTCGCGCTCGTCGACGTCGCGGCGGACCGAGCGCGGGTCGAGCCGGATGTCGTCCACCCGGATGGGCAGGCCGCGCTCGGCGCACTGGCCGATCAGACCCTCGCCGACGGGAATCGACAACGCGCCCCACTCGTCGGTCCTGAAACCGTGAGCGGAGGCGTGGGTCAGATGGCGGCGGTCCGCGTCGAGCAGCCCGATACCGCAGCCCGTGCTGCCGATGAGCGCCGTGACGGAGCGGCTGATCCCCTCCAGCACGGCGGCCGCGTCGAGCCGCGCCGTGATGAGGCGACTCGTCCGGTACAGCGCCGCCAGCTCCTCGGCCCGCCGGTGGCTCTCGTCGAGGAGACGACGCTGCTCGATCGCGGAGGCCAGCGGCCCCGCGAGCTCGAGGAGAATCTCCGCGTCGCGCTCGTCGAACGCACCCGGCTCCCGCGCCGCCACGGTGACCGCGCCGAAGACCCCGCCGCGCGAGGCGAGCGGAACGAGCAGCGCCGCGCGATAGCCGCGGGAGGTGAACGCGTGTCGGCTGGCCGCCGAGACGTCACCGTCCGCCACGTCGTCGATGCGGACGGGCGCCCGGGCCTCGACCACGCGCTCGAGCAGCGTGTCCGCCAGCGGCATCGTGGTGTCGCGGCGGGGTGCGCGCTCGATCGAGCGTGCCGGGAGATCGAGGACCTCGAACTCGCGCCGCTCCGGATCGAGCAGCGACACGCCGATCGAGTCGAACCGCACGAGCCGGGCGGCGCCCTCGGCGAACTCGCGGAAGACCTCGTCCCGCGACTCGCGGCCCGCGCCGAGCCGCGTGATCTCGTTGATCACCGACATGCGCAGCGTGCGGTCGTGAAGCTGCCACACGCGCTCGATCGCCGTGCCCAATTCGCGGGGGAATCCCGCGGGGAGCGCCGTGCTACGCAGGCGCGACGGCGGCCCCACGAGCGCCAGCGCCCCGACGGGGGCGCGGGGCGGCCCGAGCGGCGTCTCGAGGAGGACGCCGCGCGCCCGAGAGCCGCCCTCGCCCCCCGTCCGGCGCAGACGGATGCCCCGCGGCGGCGCGGCGACGGAGGCGCGCGCCAGCCACTCCTTCAGGATTTGCGGCGGCTGGGGCGAGCCCACGAGCGCGCCCACCGGATGCTGACCGGGCGGACGGAAGACGAGCCCGCCGCCCGTCGCTCCCGTCAGCTTCACGACCCGCCGGAGCGTCCGCGCCAGCGTGTCGTCGATCGACGCCGTGCTGTCGAGCGGTGTCAGCAGGTCCGGGAAGACGCGACCAATTTTCATGGGTGGCGCAGCAGTGTACCGGGGAGGCTGCCGGTGTGCTCGCCGTCACGGATGACGAAGCGGCCGTTCACCAGCACGTGCTCGATCCCGCGCGGATAGCGGTGCGGGTCCTCATAGGTGGCGGCGTCGGCCACGCGCTGCGGATCGAGGACGACGAGATCCGCCTTCGCGCCCACGTGGATCACGCCGCGGTCGCGCAAACCAAGCCGCCGCGCGGGAAGCCCCGTCATCTTGTGGACGGCCTGAGGAAGCCACAGTTGCCGACGACCTCCGTCGTGACGCCCTGCCGGATCTTGGACTCGGCGCGGCGATTGGCCCAGAGCACCCAGTCGGAGTGGGAGTGCATGTCGATGAAGCCCGGCGTAACCACCTTGCCCGACGCTGTGAGCGTCCGCCCCGCCGGCTCACGACTCAGATCCCCGAGCGCGACGGTCGTCTCCTCGCGGACGCCAACGTCGGTCCGCCCCCCGACCGTCCCCGTCCCGTCAATGACCGTCGCGCCCTCGATCTTCAGATCGAGCATGTCAAACACTCGGCTTCTCGCACCGGGGACTAGCTCGGGGGATTCATCAACGCCACGCGCGCGCCGAACGGTGACTCGGCGGGAGGGGGGCGGACGGCGTCCTCTGACCACAGCCGTGTTCGCTCCGATCACCGGCGAGCCATTCCCACTCTGTCCGGCTGTTTCGTTGGATCGCGAATCGGGAATGGGTCACCCGGACGCCGTCCACCCCCCTCCCGCCGGGTCACCGTTCGACTACGGTGCCCGTTCATGAATCATTGAGACTAGCCCGGCCGGCGCGACAGCCGAGCCAGGCCGATCAAAAGGGTCCAGATGCTAGGCGGCGACGAGCGACGACTGAGGCGTGGCCCTGCCACGTCGCAGGGAGGAGCGAGGAGCCAACGACGCAGATGGGCCCTTTTCATCG